>RGER01000052.1 GCA_009917815.1 Actinomycetota bacterium | reverse complement strand
AGATTCCACATACTCGCAGACTTTGGCGATGGAGAAAGGAACTTCGGGAATCAAAATGACACTCGCCCCGCCTGCTAGCCCTGAGTGCAATGCAATCCAACCTGCATGGCGCCCCATCACCTCTACGACTAAAGCTCGGTGATGCGATTCCGCGGTGGTGTGTAGTCTATCGATCGCTTCTGTCGCAATATTTACTGCCGTATCAAAACCAAACGTGTAATCGGTTGCATTCAAATCGTTGTCGATAGTCTTTGGCACACCTACCACGTGCACGCCGGACTCCGCCAACTTATTTGCGACACCAAGCGTGTCTTCGCCACCGATTGCAATGAGAGCGTCGACGCCCAGTGCCGCTAAATTTCTCTCAATGAGCGCGACGCCATTTTCAACTTTGAATGGGTTTGTCCGCGAGGAGCCTAATATGGTGCCGCCTCGGCTGAGAATGCCGCGCACCGATTGGATATCGAGTGGCATGGTGACGTTTTCGAGTGGACCACGCCAACCATCTCGAAAGCCGACGAATTCGTGGCCATAAGTCGGCACACCCTTGCGCACAATGGCTCGAATGACAGCATTTAAACCTGGACAATCACCGCCGCCGGTAAGAATGCCGATCTTCATTGAGAACTACTCATTGCCCTTGGTTTCGTCAGCCTCAATTTGCTTGGCGCGCGTGGCATACATATCGACGTACTCTTGCCCGCCTAAGTCCATCAACGCATACATAATTTCGTCCGTTACCGATCGGAGAATGAAACGATCACCAGACATTCCCTCGTAACGAGAAAAATCCAATGGCTCACCAAAGCGAATTCCCACTTGCATAATCTTTGGCAACGCCTTCCCAGGCGGTTGAATCTTGTCGGTATCAATCATTGCTACTGGAATAACAGGAACTCCTGACTCCAGCGCCATGCGCGCAATTCCAGTCCGTCCGCGATAAAGTCGCCCGTCGGGTGAACGTGTCCCCTCGGGATAAATTCCCAGAAGATTTCCTTCGCGCAATATTCGTAAACCAGTTTCGAGCGCCGCTTCACTTGCTCGCCCACCCGATCGATCAACTGGGACCTGTCCCAGTGCCCGAAAAAAAGCAGCGATCAATCTGCCCTTTATTCCTCTGCCGGTGAAGTATTCGCTCTTGGCGAGAAAGGTAACGCGCCTGGGGACTACCAGCGGCATGAAGATTGAATCCGAGAAGGAGAGGTGATTGCTCGCAATAATTGCCGCCCCATGTGTCGGCACATGCGAGAGGCCCTCGACCTTAGGTCGGAAGATCAAGCTCAGGAGCGGGAGCAGGATCGCCTTCAATAATGCATATGCCACAGAGGAACCCTAGCGAACCGGCTCCACCCATGGGGAGCGCCCACAAAAGTAACCTGGAACGCCCTCGGTACGTTCAAACCCTAGACTGGCTCCATGGCAGATGCGGAGCAGGGGTACCGGCTTGCGCCCTTCACGATTGCGGGTTCGCGAGATGTGGGCGTGCTCTTTGTGCATGGCTTTACTGGCTCGCCCGCCTCAGTCGCTCCGTGGGCACGGGCGGTTGCGGCAGCTGGTTACACGGTCTCGGTAATCCGCCTTCCCGGGCATGGCAATGATTGGCGAGAGATGAATGCCACCACGTGGAGAGATTGGTATCAGGAAGTTGACCGTGGCGCACGCGAACTCCTCCAAGAGGTCGATGCGATAGCCCTCGCCGGTTTTTCTATGGGCGGCGCGCTTGCCCTCCGATACGCCGCGATTCATCCGGAGCATGTGAAAGCACTCTTACTACTCAACGCCCTGCACTCATTGCGAAAGTTATGGCGAGACCTCACCAAACATCTAAAAGAAGTTACTACCCCAACGATTCTCTTCAGGTCTGTACAGGATCATGTAGTGCCAGCAGCGAGTTGCGACATGGTGCTGAAATCAATTTCTTCTTCTACCAAACGCGAGGTGCTCTTAGAGAAGAGTTACCATGTAGCCGCCCTGGATTATGACGCACCAATTCTGGAGAGTAAGTCCATTGAATTCTTACGCGAGTTTGCACCGGTGAAGCCATGAGTCAAGACTTCCCTGCCGCCGTCCCGCTGGGCGCAAGGAGTAATGGATTAACCGCATTCGATTGGACTCATGCCTACTATGCACCAGCTCCGATGGCGGGCGCGATGCTGCTCGAATTATTTACTGCGAAGATTCCTGCTTACGCCGTCACCACAGAGGACAACTCCCCTTATCGAGGGCTCACCCACGTTGCACCACTGACCGAGAGCATCTTCGTAGAACGAAGCGAAAAGAAGCGCGCAATCGAGATAATGTCTCATGTAGAAAGTTCTCAAATCGAAAATCAATTTGCCGATATCGTGGGAACACTCACACTCGATGCGCCGACCGATATTTCCACGCACGACGAACTGGCGAGCCTTCCAGAATTAGACGAGCACTTTGTGCCACCCATCCCAGAGGCTAGGCCTGCGAGCGACACCATTTCGCGGGTCGCGAAGAGTGGAGTGGTAGGTGGCGCGGCTCTCATTTTGATTTCTCAGATAACGAGTTGGAATCTTGACGGCATGGCGCCTTGGATTGGCGCACTCACATTGGTGACTGGCGGCCTCACATTATGGGCACGAATGATTCCCACAGAAGAGAGCGGTGACGACGGAGCGGTCGTCTAACCGCTATTTGCTACTGCTCTTCGACGTACTTCTTGAGTTGCTTGAGGGCCGAGTCGACTACATCCTTCTCAGCTTTGCGCTTGATCATTGAGAGCATCGGCATCGAAAGGTCTACCGTCAATCTGTAGGAGACTTCGGAGCCTTCGGGGTGCTCGCGGACTTCGTAGGCGCCGTCCATGGCAGTGAGCATCTTGGCATCCTCCAATGACCAGCTGACCATGTCGGGACTGCCACTCCAGTCATAAACCAGCGAGACGGTATCGCGCATCGCACCGGCATCGATCGAGATGGTCACTCGAAGCGGACGCCCGCTCTTATCGCTCTCTTCAATATCCACCCGCTTGATGGCGCTCGCCCAAGATGGGTAATTTTTGAGGTCTGCGACCACTGCCATGACTTCAGCTGGGGAGGCTTCGATGATGATTGAGGACTCTGTTTGATCGGCCATGAAAGGAAGAGTATCGATTCCTCTCCCCAATGTGCATTCGGCACACTAATGTGGCGCCTACGAAGTGGAATCCGATACCCCTGACAATCCGACGAATCCGACCAGGAGACGAAAATCGTGCAAGAGATCTCAGTTCCCGCGCTTGTCCCATTGCCCACTTCCGGCAATCTCACAGACTTGATCGCCAGCAGGGCGCAGAACGAGCCGGCTCGAGTTCTCTTCAATCGAGCTGCCGGCGCCGGGTGGGAATCGGTCACAGCTGCCCAATTTGATGCAGAGGTAAGAGCAGTCGCGAAAGGATTGATCAGCGCCGGAGTACAACCCGGAGACCGCGTTGCGATCATGTCTCGCACCAGTTACTCCTGGTCGCTTCTCGACTTCGGCATCTGGTTTGCCGGCGCGGCTGTAGTGCCCATCTACGAGACATCTTCAGCAGAACAAGTGGATTGGATTTTGAACGATTCAGGCGCGGTTGCCCTCTTTGTCGAATCTACAGATCATCTTGCGCTGGCAGAATCTGTTCGGCCTGCAACATTGAAGAATCTCTGGTGTATTGATGCCGGAGATGTTGCGAAAGTTAAAGAACTCGGAACGGGCATTTCTCACGAGGCCGTTGAAAGCGCACGCGCAACTCTGAAACTCGATTCTCTAGCTACCTTGATCTACACATCCGGTACCACGGGGCGTCCAAAGGGATGCGAACTCACGCATGCAAACTTCTTTGCAGAAGTTCAAAATGTCACGCAATCAACTGCCGATCTCTTCTTCCGACCCGATGCCTCCACCTTGCTCTTCATTCCTTTGGCGCATGTTTTTGGTCGCCTCATTGAAGTGGGTTCCGCTTTCTCGGGACTGACACTCGCCCACTGCTCCGATGCAGTGAAAGATCTTCCGCGAGACCTCGCATCCTTCAAACCCCGCTTTCTCCTCACCGTGCCTCGCGTTTTCGAGAAGGTCTACAACGGGGCCGAAGCACGAGCCGAAGCAGGTGGCAAGGGCGATATTTTCCGCAAAGCATCGGCAGCGGCTATCGCATACAGCGAAGGCATTTCATCGGGAAAGATCTCTCTAGGCGTAAAAATCAAACACGCAATTTTCGACACACTTGTCTATTCCAAGATTCGAACCGGGCTCGGCGGAAATGTCACGCACGCCATCTCGGGCGGCGCACCTTTAGGGGCTCGCCTTGGGCACTTCTACCGTGGCATTGGTGTCACCGTGCTCGAAGGCTATGGACTCACCGAGACCACAGCGGGCGCCACCTTAAATACCACTAAGAATATCCGCGTGGGATCTGTGGGACGCCCCATACCCGGCACGTCCATCCGCATCGCCGACGATGGTGAAGTTCTTATAAAGGGACCGATCGTCTTCCGCGGATATTGGAAGAATCCAGATGCCACCAAGGAAACCTTTACTGAAGATGGCTGGTTTAAGAGCGGTGATTTAGGACGCCTTGATGACGATGGATATCTCTACATTGTGGGCCGCAAAAAAGAAATCATTGTGACTGCTGGTGGCAAGAATGTAGCCCCCGCAGTGCTAGAAGATCGGTTACGTGCCCATCCGCTCGTCAGCCAATGTGTGGTGGTAGGAGACGCCAAGCCATTTATCGGCGCCTTGATCACCATTGATCAGGATGCGCTTCCGGCTTGGGCGGCCGCGCAAGGAAAGAGCGGTGCCACTCTAGAAACACTCCGTACGGATCCTGCACTGATCGCTGCCATCCAAGGGGCAGTGGACGATGCCAATAAGGCAGTAAGCAAAGCTGAAGCGATTCGAAAGTTCTCTATTTTGCCCGTGGATCTCACAATCGCTTCGGGACACCTCACTCCAAAGATGAGTATCAAACGCAGCGTTGTTGTTCAAGATTTTGCGGCGGAGATCGAAGCCATATATTCAGGAGAGTAAGCGATGGAGCAAGACATTATGGCTGAGCGCGTTCGTGTAGCGCGCGAAATTCATGATGGTCTTGCTCAGCAAATTGCTGCCCTTGGCTACGAACTCGACGCACTCTCAACTCACCCCGGTGTCAACCCGGTCGCTCGAGTAGAAACTCGCCGAATCCGCACCGAGCTCTCGGGGACACTGGGAGAATTGCGCCAACAGATGCACCACCTCGCGCACGACCCCATTACATTGCGCGATGAAATCGAATCCCTTTTCGGTCACCTGAATATCCGTACACACCTCGACATTCATGAAGAAGAATTGCCCGATGGCACCGGCTGGCAAGTACGCGCGATCGTCCACGAAGCTGTACGAAATATTGCACAACACTCTCGAGCAACAGAGGTTTGGTGCTACTACTCAGCGACGGCGCATTCACTCCACCTTGTCATTGAAGATGATGGCATTGGAATTTCCGATAGTCGCCAGGTCGAGCGTCGAGGAATCACCGGAATGCAGGAGCGCGCCAACTTGATAGGGGCAGAGTTCAGCATTCTCAGCCGCATGGGAGAACCAGGCTGCAAATTGACCTTAACTCTCACCAAAGAGGCCACGGACGATCGACGATGACCACATCGGTTCTCCTGGTCGATGATCATGAACTCATTCGCGCCGGATTGCGCAATGGCCTGCAAGCCACCGGCGATATCACAGTCGTGGGCGAAGCGGCCAGTGGCGCCGAAGCACTCGCCGTAGCCTCCAGAGTGCGCCCAGATGTGGTCACCCTCGATATCCAACTTCCCGATATTTCAGGGCTAGAACTCATTTCCCAACTGAGAAAAGCACTTCCCGATGTCGCGTTACTAATGCTCACCATGTTTCCGGAGAGCGAATATGTATTTCGAGCATTGGATGCCGGCGCGAGCGCATTCTTAGGCAAAGAGAGCAGCATTCTGGAGATCGCCAGCACGATTAGATCTATCGCCGTCAATCCACGATCATTCTCCTCTCCATTCCTCGCTAGATCGTTTCAAGAACGCAGTCACGAGGTTCTCACGCAACAAGAGATGCGCATACTCTCCTTGCTAGTCAAAGGCGCGACCATCAAAGAGACCAGCGATCTACTCTTCATCTCCCAAGCGACCACTAAAACGCACATCAATCACATCTATGCGAAATTAGAAGTGAGGAATCGAGCACAAGCAGTAGCGTCCGCATTGCGCCTCGGCCTAGTCGCACCGTAGTACCCTGCCCAAGTGAAGTTCTTAGAGCGGCCTAAAATTCGCACGATCGGGATAGCAATTTGGTTGACAGTTTCTGCTCTCTACATTAATCGCCGAGGAGTGAGCGATTTAGATTCGTGGTGGCACACGCTTATGGGCGATCAAATCCGACAGGGCGTGCCACTCCCCCAACTTGGGGACTCTTGGAGTCTCTACCAAGATGGTCATCACTGGCGAACTTCGCAATGGATTACTGAACTTCTCTTCTCGTACTTGCACTCAATCTTCGGATGGCAGGGGCTCATTCTTTATCGAAATATTTTTGGGCTGCTTTTGCTCATCTGGATAAGTCGGGAGATTCTACGTGGAAGAAAATTTCGCATCGCACTCCCGCTACTCATTCTCACAACATGCATGATTGCACCTTTAGTTCAGGAGCGACCAGCGCTCATCGGACTCCTTTTCACCTTCGCGCTTGGTCGCAGCACCGCCATCGTGCTCGAAGAGGGTATTTCTAAAAACCACTGGTGGTGGATACCTACCACCGTCCTCTGGGCCAACATCCACGGGTCGTGGGTGCTAGTTCCGATTGCACTCACCCTGACCGCATTCGCACTCATCATCGCGGCTATCGCAGAGCGTTCTCGAATCCGAATGCCGTGGCAACTCTTTGCACTCTCTGTTGGCACGGTGCTAGCGGGTTGTCTTACACCACTTGGCATTCGGGGAATTCTCCTACCTCTTCAGATGGCAGATAGGGCTTCGGCGTTCATTGTGGAGTGGCACCGCACTCGAATCTTTGATGCGCTCACGGTGCCTTTCTTACTACTCCTCATTCTTGCGCTTACCATGTTTGTTAAGCGTCGCACCTGGGCGGACTCTGAGCTGCTCTTCCTTGTGGCTGCGTGGGCAATCTTTGGCTTTCTAGCTTTTCGAAATCTTGGTCCCGCATTTCTCATCATTCTGCCCCTAGTGCTGCGGAGATTCTTTCCTGCGCACTCTCCGCATGTTTCGAAAGTTCATTGGGCCCTCCCTTCAGCTCTTGGAGTGATCGCGGTGCTCGTCGTCAATCCGTTATCCAACGTCTCGACACAATCCATCGGGAAGTACCTCGCAAGCACCGGAACTACCTACCGAATAATGAATAGTTACAACGCGAGCGGACCTCTACTTGTCTTTGGGGGTAGAGGGATTTCAACGATGGTTGATGGTCGAGCAGACCGCTACCCTAAAAATTGGATGGCGGAATACCTTCTCGCTGCCCGAGATGGTGTTCGCGCAGAGCGCTATATCGACGAATATAGATTAAATGCTGCCGTTATTGAAAAGGCTTCGATGGCTGCTCACGTTTTTCGCTACCGCTTGAAGTGGAAAGAAACGATAACCGAAGCGAAGTATGTGCTCTTCTTAAAACCCTAAAGGTCACCTGCAAGTAGATCTTGATGTCGTGCGGAAACTTGATCCCAACGCCACTTCTCTTCCACCCATAAACGACCACGTGCACCCATTCGAGCGCGTAACTCAGGATTCTGAAGCAACTGGATTGCTCTTCGAGAAATTTCGAGAGGCGTACCGTCCACTACAAAACCACTCTCTCCCTCGAGCACTGCATCTGGAGCTCCCCCAGAATTACCCGCAATGACCGGCAAACCGCACGCGCTCGCTTCAAGATAAACAATTCCTAAACCTTCCACCTCAAGCCCGCCGAGGCGATTGCGGGATGGCATCGCAAAGAGATCACCAGCAGAGATATAGAGCGGTAGCTCCTCCCAAGAGACGCGACCTGCGAAGAAAACGTCCTTTTCTAGATGGAGTTGAACCACTTTCTTCTCAAGTTCACCTCGCAGGGGGCCTTCGCCACAAATCAAGAGCGTTGCTCGTGGAACTTCTTGATGAATCAGTGGGAGAGCCTCGATCAAACGATCCTGTCCTTTTCTATGAACCAAGCGACCAACAACAACGATGACCGGACGCTCACCAATCCCTAGCTTCTCTTTCAAGTTGGAGGCATCGATTCCGGGATGGAAGTGTTTTTCATCTACTCCTGGGGTGAGCTGGCGCATGGAAGCGATCGCGCGATCAGAGAGCGCCTGCGCAATACGAGAGCGCGTGTACTCGCCAAGATACGTCACCGTATCGACGTGCTCACCGATTCTGCGCAAGAGCTGGCGACTACCAGGCGTCTTTGCCCACCAGAGTTCATGGCCGTGCGTGGTTGCGACAGATCTGGTAATTCCCGCCTGCTTCAGCGCCGGTGCCATCAGACCCAAAGGCGCAGCCGCGCCAAACCACACTTGCGTGCATCCATACTTTTTCGCGGTGGCCACCACGCGTTTGGTGGCGTTGCGCGTGGGCACCAACATCTTCATGGGATCACGCACAACTTCGATGTCAAAATCCCGAAGCAATCGTGCGTCATACTCACGAGCGCCTTCTTGGTCGCTTGTATGAACGACAACGCTTCCACGCGGAAGACGCTCTACTAAGGCGTTGACGAAAGACTCAATTCCTCCGGCCCGTGGACCAAAATCGTTGGTAACAACCAGAGTGGGACGCATCTGCTTAGAGACGCACTCCGCCACGAAATGGCATGCTAGAAATAGAGGCGACTTGCACTCGCTTTCCCGGGCGCGGGGCGTGCACCATCAATCCATTGCCCAAGTAGATGCCCACGTGGGTCACGCGGCTGTAGAAGAAGACAAGATCTCCGGGCTTGAGTGATGCTCGCGAGATACGGCGACCATAACCAAATTGCGCCGACGAAGAGTGCGGAAGTGATATGCCTGCCTGCGAAAAGGCAACCATAGTGAGCCCAGAGCAATCCCACTGAGTCGGACCTGCGGCGCCGAAGTAATATCGATCACCGATCTGCTTGAGGGCGAAACGCAATGCTGTACCAGCGCGTCCGGAGACTTTGTTAGCCAACTTGGCCGAGGCAAGTGAACTCTTCTGCGATGACGCATCATCTGCGGCTTCGAGCGCAGCCAAGCGGGCGCGCTCCTCGCTCTTGAGCGACGAGAGTAATCTCTCAGCCTTGCGTAATTTCCCCTGTGCGGCCGCCGCCTGCGCACTCAATTCCTTTTGTGCAACTTGAATCTGCTTTAACTGATCATTGACCAAAAGTGATGTCTGCTGAAGACGTTGGGCAGCGACTGAATATCTGCGTAATTCGATGCTCTGGGTTCGAGTTAAGACTTCGAGCGATCCGGCGCTGGCGAGATAGGCACCCGGATCTTTTGCAAAGAGCAATTGCATGCCTTGCCCCATGCCACCATCCATATAGGCCTGAAGTGCGATCTTGCCCAGGTTCTTCTTTAACGCATCTACATTCTGGCTCTGCGTGGCTTGTTCTCCTTTGACCCCGGAGAGTTTTTGTTGCAATTTGGCGAGCTTGACCTTCGCCGCGTTTGCATTCTCTGCAGCATCAGCGGCTTCGCTCTGTAATTGAGCCACCTGCCGGGCCACCGCAGTGATCGATGATGGGGTGGCTACGGCACCCTGAGGCAGAGTCAGAGCGAGCAGAGTGATACCCACAGTGGCAGACCGAAAGGCCTGACGCCGGTACTTTCCAAGATCCGCCATCTAGGCAGGCTAACCACCCGCTTCGCCTCACATCAACTTTTCACCTCAGCGCAGCCCGAGTTGTCCGCTCAGAAGGGCGAGAATTAACCGGCTGCGCTCA
>RGER01000051.1 GCA_009917815.1 Actinomycetota bacterium | reverse complement strand
ATGTAGAGAGATCATGTAGAGAGATCATGTAGAGAGATGAGGACGAGATGAGCAGCTACGCACTTCCCTATCAGGCGGCTCCCCGGTTGAACCAGTGGGAGAGCCATCGAACGATCCAGCCCATGGCGAGCGCCGTTCCGCTCCGCCTCACGGCGCGCGGTCGCCTCGTAGTGCGCCTTCTCGTACTCGCCTCTCTCCTCACCCTTACGCTCTCGGTCGCTACCTTCTCACACTCTTTAATAGCGGGTGCGCTCGCAGAAGATGGCTCCACCGCGGGGATCTCCGGAAGCGGAAACCGGGCGGTGAGTACGCTCACCTACGAGGAGATCGTCGTCCTCCCGGGGGAGACGCTCTGGTCGATCGCCCGCCACGTGGGTTCGGGCGCAGACGTCCGAAGCGTCGTGGACAGCATCGTTGAGCTCAACCATTTGGACTCAGCTGGAGTGGTCGCGGGAGAGCGCCTTATCGTCCCGATGGGACCGCGCCCCATATCTCAGTAGAGAATGGCTCAGTAGAGAATCGCTCAGTAGAGAATCGCTCAGTAAAAATCCGTCAATGTAGGCCCTTGGTCACCCTTACGCCCCTCGACACGCCCAACACGCCGTCTTCGCCGCCAATATTGCAAACCCTCGACTTCCGCTCTACTCTTACCCCTATATGTAGTGCTTACAACCGTGTACTTCCTCCACAGGTTGTGGTCACCAGATAGCGGTTCTCCCCAAACCACACACAGGTTTATCCACAGACGTCCCCTTTTTCAGGGGTCGAAACTCTCATCACTTGAGCGTAAAAAGGAGGCGAACGATGTACTGCCCTTACTGCCGTAACGAGGATTCCCGAGTCGTCGATTCGCGCCCTGTGGATGAAGGAACCTCTATCCGCCGCCGTCGCGAGTGCACCACCTGCGGCCGTCGCTTCACCACCCAAGAGACGGCAGCGCTCTACATCATCAAGCGAAGTGGAGCTTCAGAGCCCTTCAGTCGTGAAAAAGTCGTTGCCGGCGTGCGCAAGGCTTGTCAAGGTCGTCCGGTGAACGACGACGATCTGGCGCTGCTAGCTCAACGCGTCGAAGAAGCGCTCCGTGAGAGCGGCCGCGCCGAAATTGAAGCTCAAGAAGTTGGCCTCGCCATCTTGGCGCCGCTTCGCGAGCTCGACGAAGTTGCGTACCTCCGTTACGCCTCGGTCTACCGCTCATTTGAATCGCTAGAAGATTTCGAAGCAGAGATTTCACTCCTTCGAGCAATACCAGCAGCAAGTAGTAAGACGAACACCAGTAGCTCGAATACAAGTCCACAAACCAATTCAGTTCAGACCAATTCAGTTCAGACCAATGCATTGCAGAGCGGGTACGCAAATAGCGTGGCTTTCTCTTCGATCGATTAACACCACACCACAGGAGAAGATGAAATGCCCGACACCGTAAGCAGCCGCACTTCCGCTACCGCATCAAAGTCGAAGAAAGGTCTCCGCATGGAGCGTATTTTTACGACTCCAGGTGTGCACCCATACGACGAAGTGACGTGGGAACGTCGCGATGTAGTGCAAACTAATTGGAAGAGCGGCGAGGTGATCTTCGAACAACGTGGTGCAGAGTTTCCTGACTTCTGGTCAGTCAATGCATCCACCATCGTCACTACTAAATACTTCCGTGGAGTAGTCGGTACTGATAATCGTGAGTGGAGCCTCAAGCAACTCATTGATCGCGTGGTCTTGACCTACACAAAGGCCGGCAAAGACTTCGGTTATTTTGCTGCCGAGAGTGATGCCGAGATCTTCGAGCACGAGCTCACTTGGGCTCTGATGCACCAGGTCTTCTCCTTTAACTCCCCAGTGTGGTTTAACGTCGGAACCGCAGCGCCCCAACAGGTGAGCGCCTGCTTCATTCTCAGCGTTGATGACACCATGGATTCGATTCTTAACTGGTACCGCGAAGAAGGCATGATCTTTAAGGGTGGCTCGGGTGCCGGTCTTAATCTCTCGCGTATCCGTTCGAGTAAGGAACTTCTGAAGTCTGGTGGCACTGCTTCTGGCCCGGTCTCCTTCATGCGTGGTGCGGATGCCTCTGCCGGAACCATCAAATCTGGTGGCGCTACTCGTCGCGCAGCGAAAATGGTGGTGCTTGATATCGATCATCCAGATATCGAAGAGTTCATCGAGACCAAGGCGAACGAAGAGAATAAGATCCGCGCTCTCCGCGATGCTGGCTTCGACATGGACCTGGGCGGTAAAGACATCGTCTCTGTGCAGTACCAGAATGCAAATAACTCAGTGCGCGTAAGCGACGAGTTTATGCGCGCAGTGGAAGAGGGCAAGCCCTTCGGTCTACGCGCTCGTGCTACCGGTGAAGTCATTGAAACAGTTGATGCGCGTGAACTCTTCCGCAAGGTGGCACTCGCTGCCTGGGGATGCGCTGATCCTGGTATTCAATACGACGACACGATTAACGATTGGCACACTAATCCAGAGACGGGGCGCATCAATGCTTCGAACCCTTGCTCTGAGTACATGTCGCTCGATAATTCCTCATGCAATCTTGCAAGTATCAACTTGCTTAAGTTCCTCAAGGAAGATGGCTCATTCGATTCCAAGAATTTCGCCAAGTTGGTGGAAATCGTCATCACCGCAATGGATATCTCAATCTGCTTCGCAGATTTCCCCACAGAGTCCATCGGCGACACCACTCGTAAGTACCGTCAATTAGGTATTGGTTTCGCCAACCTTGGCGCACTCTTGATGGCTAGCGGCCTTCCATATGACAGCGATGGCGGCCGTGCGCTTGCCG
Organism: Actinomycetota bacterium; assembly: GCA_009917815.1. GTDB lineage: Bacteria > Actinomycetota > Actinomycetes > Nanopelagicales > Nanopelagicaceae. The sequence goes on along the minus strand of RGER01000051.1, from coordinate 7,222 downwards.
GTGCTATCACTTCACTCATGACCGGTACCGCCTACAAGCGGTCGGCGGAATTGGCTGGCGTCGTTGGTCAATATGAAGGTTACGCACGCAACGCAGATGCCCATACTCGCGTCATGCGCAAGCATGCTGCTGCAAATGATGCGTCTCGTGCAGTCACTACTCTCGATAAAGATGTACATCGCGAGGCCACTAAGGCTTGGGCTGATTGCATCAAGATCGGCGAGAAGAATGGCTGGCGCAACGCCCAAGCGTCCGTGCTTGCACCTACCGGAACTATCGGTCTCATGATGGATTGCGATACCACCGGTATCGAGCCAGATCTTGCACTCGTGAAGTTCAAGAAATTGGTCGGCGGCGGTTCGATGCAAATCGTTAACCAAGCAATCCCACGCTCACTTCGCAAACTCGGTTACACCGAAGAGACCGTCGAAGCGATCGTTGAGCACATCGGTTCTACCGGAAACGTCATTGATGCCCCTGGTCTCAAGCTCGAGCATTACGCCGTCTTTGACTGCGCTATGGGTGCTCGTCCTATTGAAGCCATGGGCCACGTACGAATGATGGCTGCGTGCCAACCATTCCTCTCCGGTGCAATCTCCAAGACAGTTAACCTTCCTTCGGAAGCAACTGTCGAAGAGGTCGAAGAGGTCTACTTCCAAGGGTGGAAGTACGGTCTTAAGGCACTCGCTATTTACCGCGATAACTGCAAGGTGGGTCAACCACTCTCTGACGCACGCGGAGCAAAGGAAGCAGCTCCTGCGGAGGTTTCTGCGGTCGCTACTCGTCGCCGTTTGCCTAAGTCTCGGCCATCGCTCACCACTTCATTTACGGTCGGTGGCGCCGAAGGTTACATGACCGCTGGTTCATATGAGGATGGTTCACTTGGTGAGGTATTCCTTAAACTCGGCAAGCAAGGTTCAACTCTTGCAGGTGTGATGGATGCCTTCTCGATCGCAGTTTCCATCGGCCTCCAGTACGGCGTCCCTCTCGAGACATACGTACAGAAGTTCGCAAACCTGCGCTTTGAGCCAGCTGGTATGACAGATGATGCAGACGTTCGAATGGCGCAATCCATCATGGATTACATCTTCCGTCGCCTCTCACTTGATTACTTAGATTACGAAACGCGTTCTGCACTCGGTATCTACACTGCCGAAGAGCGCGCACGTCAACTGGAAACAGGCTCGTACTCGGCACCAGAAGAGGTGAGTGCCCTTGAGAGCGATGATCTAGTCACTAAGCCGGTTGCTGTACTCCCGGCCGCCTCTGCTGCTCCGGCCAAGCAGGTGGGCTCATCTACTGAACTTCTTGAAGCCATGATGGGTCGTAACCAAGATGCACCGATGTGCGTGACTTGTGGAACGAAGATGCGCCCCGCTGGTTCGTGCTACGTCTGCGAAGGGTGCGGATCGACGAGCGGTTGCAGCTAACGAGAGAGTAGTGAAGCGGGGGTTCTCGAACCCCCGCTTTATTTTTAGATCGCTAAATTCGCGATTAATCTCTGCAAAGTTGGCCAGGCCTTGGCAAATGACGGATGTAAGTTCTCACTCTCAACAGCGCTTGTCACGATCCAGGCCACGGCAAGTGATTCGTGATTAGCCACTGAGGCGTCAGCCTCATCGGATGCAAGGGCAATAACTGTCTCGTAACTCCATGTTGAATGATCGTCCATATGTGAATGCAGAGGCGTCAAGTGCGCCGCATCGATTCCCACTTCTTCCAGCGCCTCCCGAAATGCCCCCGTGATGGCGTCTTCATCTCGGTTAAGAGCGCCACCGGGTAGCCCCCACGTGTCACCGTTATGGCTCCAGGGCGCACGGTGCTGAAGGAGAACGTAGAGCTCATCACCACGTCGACGTACGGCTAAGAGACCCGCGGCTCCGTAAATTCCCCAATGCTTATTTCCGCAACGGCACTCGTGCCAGCCATCACCACTCTCGGGACGATCGCTCATCTCACCCAGCTCTCACGAGTACTCACGGTGAGAGTCTACGAGCCCGGAGTTGCTTTTTCTGGGTGAGATCCTCGCTCTGGGGGCGGAGGAGTTTGATGCGGCCGTCACCTCTTTACCGTGCGGACATGAAATACCTCCCACTCCTCCTTCTGCTGCTGCTCAGTGCATGCGACTCCACCCACGCGGCAGTCGCACCCGAACCCGCTCCCCACACCGCGCGCCTCAGCACTTCTGTCAGTGCGCCTGCCAAGAGTGGGGCGTTCTCGTACCGAGATCAAGGTTTGATTCCAGAGAGCATTCCTACGGAGGTGCTCGATCTGCTCTTTCGGGGAATCTTTCGTGAGCGCTCGCGTGGAGCAGCCTGTCAGTGGGGAAGTGCGCGAATGCAACTCGTGGGGCTAGAAGTGAAGGCGCTCCAAAGAACGCATCTTACTCTGCAAGTGCATTCACATAAATGTGCGCTGGATTCAGTTGACCTATTTTACTTTTCAGAGAATAACGGACGATGGCTGATGACAAACGCGACTTCTCCAGGAGTGATCCCATGAAGCGCACTATCGCTCTGACGATCATCACCATTTCTCTCGTGCTGACATCATGGGGGAGCGCGACGGCGCAATGTACTTCGAATACGTGTCTTACTGTTTCGACAGATGCTGACAATAGCGATGTTGTGGCTACCGTCATTAAGCGGGCTTTAGCCGGGATTAATCGAACAGTGGCTCCAGTAGTTTCCGTTCAGGAACCAGTCAGTCGATGTGACCCGCCCGTGGATTTTCCTGGAATTTGTGCGCCACCAGTGGTGCGCAAACCATCTCCGCTCACTCGAGAGAGTGTTCGTGGACACGTTCCAGATCTGCTTCTCACGTTAGAACCAAGTGAAGTGATTGTTGGCCTTCCTATCAATGCATATTTAAGACCGCTACCCATACCCTTCACGTTGATGGTCGGTGGATTTACCTTGCACATCACCCTCATTCCCTCTGTGCAATGGAATTTTGGAGATGGTGTAGAGCGGAGTGGCACCTTAGGAGGCCCGTACCCAGCTGGATCGGTGGTGCACACCTTCCGCACGGCCAATCGTTTTCGTGTAAGCGCCCGGGTGTTATGGAATGTCTTGGCCGTCACAAGTGAGGGCGAGGAAGTGGATGTGACGGGGGATGCGATTCTGCTCAACTATGCTCGACTCGTCACTGTGCGGACGGCTCGCGCTCATTTGATATCCACAAGTAGTAAATCTCGCCCATGACAACGCAGGTGTAAGTCGGCAGGCTCCGCTCATGACACCACAAAACTCATCAGCACTCATTCTCGATACTCCCCAGGATCTGCTCCTGACGATCCCTTTTCTCTTGGGATTTCATCCTCAAGAGTCGCTCATCGTTCTCTCTCTCACTTCGGAACGCCGACTAGCTCGAGTCATGCGCGCCGAAATCGCTCTGCTTCACGAGCGCGACGCTGCACGAGAGTTGATCGGCGCACTCGCTTGGCAAAATATTGAAGGCGTCATGCTCGTTGCATACACAAATGGTGCGGGGCTGTCATTCCTCGAGATCTGCGAGAACGAGATCCGATCGGCAGGTTTTTCACTGATGGAATCCATTGTGGTTACTGAAAACGATTGGATCTCCAGAGTATGCGAAGGCGAATGTGGGTCGTGCCACGATCAGGGCAATCCACTTCCTGATTTTGAAAGCTCTCGCGTCGCTGCTGAACATGTCATTCGTGGGCATGTCATGCCCTGCGCCTCGGAACACGATTTGGCCGCCACCCTTGCCCAGGTGGGTGGGGCGATCGTGCCCATCGACGAGCGGCCTGCTCTTCCGGTAGCTGCTGCGCACTTGCGCTCCGTCTGGGAGCGGTGGCAGGCCACTCGCACGCTCCTGCCGAGTGACGTCGGCCCCACTCTTGCGGCCCTAGAGAATCTCGCCCTCCGGGATTATGCGATCACCATCCACTCCACTGAGCAATTGACCGCCGCGGTCGAACTCTGGCGCACGCTCCTGGCGCAGGCGCCCTCCGGGTATCGCGCCCCGGTTGCTTGCCTCCTCTCGGCCACCAGTTACGAAGCCGGCGAAGGGGGGTTGGCTCGGTTAGCGCTCGATGAGGCCATCAAAGACGACTCGGAGTACTCACTTGCCCGGCTCTTAAATCGCGTCATGGAGGCTGGTTGGCCGCCCGAAGCTTTTACGCGCATGCGTCACGAGTTGGCCGAGAAATTGGAAGCCGTAGTGGCGGTCGCTGCCTGATTAGACATTTTTAGCAACCTCTCGCTAATCTTTCGCCCAGGTCATGAGTTCCAGCGTTTAGCCCCGGCTTGCTGGACGGCAACCCTCCACCGCGGTGGGGTGCTCCGGGTGAGGACCAGGTCGACACCGGTCGACAAGCGCGGGTCTCTTAACGGAGACCCCTCAGGAGGGGTTATGTTTCGTTACCTATTTTTAGGTTCACGATTCGTGGTCTCGCCGTGCTCTCACACATACGACGAGAAAGTTGAAAACTATGTCTGATTCCGCAAAGGGTGGATGGTCCTTCGAAACACGCCAAATCCACGCAGGTCAAGTTCCTGATTCCACTACAGGTGCACGCGCTTTGCCGCTCTATCAAACGACGGCATATCAATTCCGCGACACCAAGCACGCGGCCGATCTCTTCGGTCTTGCAGAGTTAGGAAATATCTACACACGCATCATGAACCCCACACAAGATGCAGTTGAACAACGCATCGCCTCGCTCGAAGGCGGCGTGGCATCTCTCCTCGTATCTTCTGGTTCGGCTGCTACTACTTTTTCCATCCTTGCAGTCGCTGAAGCTGGCGACCACATTGTTTCTAGCCCCAGCCTTTACGGTGGAACTTATAATCTCTTCCATTACACGCTTCCTAAACTCGGTATTGAGGTTTCCTTTGTTGAGGATCCGGATGATCTTGAGTCATGGCGCAAAGCTATTCGCCCAAATACCAAGGCTTTCTTCGGTGAGACCATTTCGAATCCAAAGAACGATGTGCTCGACATTGAAGGTGTGGCCAACGTGGCTCATGCATTTGGTGTGCCATTGATCGTCGATAACACGGTAGCCACGCCATACTTGCTTCGTCCTATCGAGCACGGCGCTGACGTCGTTGTGCACTCGGCCACGAAGTTCCTCTCGGGCCATGGAAACGCTGTGGTCGGTGCCATCGTGGACTCAGGCAACTTCGATTACGCACGTTATCCAGAGCGCTTCAAGAGTTTTAATGAGCCAGATCCTAGTTATCACGGTCTTGTGTACGCGCAAGCGTTGGGCGTCGGTTCGGCTTTTGGTGCAAACCTTGCATACATCTTCAAGATTCGTCTCACGCTGCTCCGTGATATCGGTGCTGCAGTGAGCCCCTTCAATGCGTGGCTCCTCGCGCAAGGCCTAGAAACTTTGAGTCTTCGCATTGAGCGTCACGTTGAAAACGCTAAAACGATCGCGTCATGGCTCGAAACTCGTGCAGAGGTAGAGAAAGTTAATTACGCATCGCTACCTTCCTCGAAGTGGCACCGCTTGGCTAAAAAGTATCTACCTCAAGGCTCTGGCGCGGTCCTTTCTTTTGAACTCAAAGGTGGCGTAGAGGCAGGTCGTAGATTCGTAGAGTCTCTCCAGCTTTTTAGCCACGTAGCCAACATTGGTGATGTGCGTTCGCTGGTCATTCATCCGGCAACCACGACACACTCGCAATTAAGTGCTTCAGAGCAACTTGCGGCGGGCGTGACGCCAGGCTTGGTTCGGTTAAGTCTTGGGTTAGAGAACGTGGAAGATCTCAAGGCAGATATCGAGATTGGATTCCGCGCCGCTCAAGGCGCGTAATTATGTCTCGGCACGCTTCGCATCACGCTGCGGAGGCGACAGTCGTCGCTTCCGCAGCTGAAGTGCGTCTGCGCGCCGATCGCACCGCCATCACAGGTGCGTGGCTAGAGGGTGATGATCCGGGCGATCGACTCTTCGTCAACATCGGTGATCTCACGTTGGAATCGGGTGAGGTGCTCCCTCACGTGAAGATCGCTTATCAAACGTGGGGCGTGCTGAACGCGGAACGCTCCAATGCGATTCTCGTCAATCATGCGCTCACCGGATGGTCTGATGTCCCTAGTTGGTGGCCAGAGATGGTGGGGCCAGGGAAGCCTTTCGATACTGATAAGTACTTTGTGGTCTGTCCCAACGTCATCGGTGGATGTCAGGGATCCACTGGTCCGGCTTCGATTCATCCCGATGGTCGCTTCTATGGATCTCGCTTTCCTGCGGTAACCATTCGAGACATGGTGCAGGCAGAGGTTGCCTTCTCTGATGCTTTAGGTATTGCGAGATATGTCATTGCCGTCGGACCGTCCATGGGGGGAATGCGGGCGCTGGAGTGGGCAATTGCCTACCCTGAACGAGTTGCTGGAATTTGTACGATCGGTTCTTCTTCAGTGGCTACCGGAGATCAAATCGGCACGTGGTCAGTAGAAATTCAGGCGATCAAGAAGGACCCACATTTCTATGGCGGCGATTATTACGACAAAGATTTCAGTCCCACTGTGGGTATGGGAATCGCTCGTCGCATCGCGCATCTCACCTACCGATGTGAGAGCGAAATGGATGTGCGTTTCGGGCGGGATCTACAAGACGATAACTCTGGCCGGTGGGCGGTGGAGTCGTATCTCGATCATCAAGCAGATAAGTTGCAACACCGTTTTGATGCGAACACCTATATCCGGTTGACCAATGCCATGGCCTCACACGACATCGGGCGCGGTCGCGGGGGTGTAGAGCGAGCCCTTGCTACCGCAACTCTGCCTATCGTGGTGGTCACCATCGATACCGACCGGCTCTTTCCGCCCCGCCTCCAGCAAGAGATCGCTGAGCTCGCCCCCACCGCGGAGCCACCCTTGGTGGTGGCCTCTCCCTTCGGCCATGACGGATTTTTGATTGAGGTTGAGGCGGTGGGGGAGATTATCCGGCACACCTTGGAGCGGGCCGAAACCCGACTGGCGCGGCTCTCACAGGCGCTCTCTTAGTCTCGTAGAGCGCATTTTGGGCGCTATCTGGCGCTCACCCGCGGCTGGAATCCCTTTTCCCACCCGTTGCCCGGTAATTCGGTAATCAGAGGGGTGGCGGACGAATTACAATATGGCGACCCGCATAACCGCCCGAACGTGTGACCGAAGGAACCTCAGTGCCCACATCAGCTGGAAAGAGCGGCAAGACCGCCGCTAAGAAGTCACCAGCTCAGGTGTCAGCGAAGGCTCCGGCGAAGAAGGCGGC
>RGER01000006.1 GCA_009917815.1 Actinomycetota bacterium | reverse complement strand
CCAGTGGTGAGCCACACCCAGAATTTCTTGAGCGCGCAACATTTCGCCTCGGCGAACTTCGAGCAAATCTGTAATTCCGGCATCTTTCAATGCAGGATTCAAAATGTCACCGCGTTCGCCACCCGTACAACTCACCACTAAAACTGCATGTCCGGCGCGAACGTACTTTGCCATCGTGGCCGCGCCTTTACTCGATTCATCATCGGGATGGGCGTGCACCGCCATCAAACGACCCTTCATGGTCGGCCGAATGTGTGGCAACTCTTTGCTCATGGTGGAGAATGCTCCCATGAAGCGTGAGTCAGTGTCGCCTCAGCGAAAGGCAGAGTCTTGGGGCGCACGTATCGCTATGGCCCTGGTCGCCATCGCCGGCGCGCTCTGGCTTGGTTGGAGCGCCTGGTTTCATAGCCACCCTGCGCTGAGTATCAATGAGATTGCCTTCACGATTTCTAGCGAGAGTTCCAGTGAAGTGCGCTATGAAGTGATCCGACGCGACCCAGCCCGGCCAGTGATCTGTGTCTTGCGAGCCCTCGATAACTCTGGCGCCGTTGTGGGCGAGGTGCGTGAAACCATTCCGGGAGAGGCAGGTGCGGCAGGCGAGGCCGCTCCCTCGACAGCTGCTCGGCGCACCGTCGTGGCCACGCTCTCTCGAGCCGCCTTTGTCAGAGTCGACCGCTGTTGGGTTACCCGCTAATCTCGCCTCCTATGACTGGTTCTTGGCTCACACAGGAGGCGTTTGATCGCCTCACCCTGGAACTCGCGGAACTCCAAGGTCCGCGCAGGGCGGAAATTGTGAAGAAGATTGCCGATGCGCGCGAGGAGGGCGACCTCAAAGAGAACGGCGGCTACCACGCCGCCCGCGAAGAACAGGGAAAACTTGAGGGGCGGATCCGCCAACTCAAACACATGCTTGAGCATGCCCACGTAGGTGTAAACCCCGATGCCGAAAGCGGAGTGGTCTCCCGGGGCTCTGTCGTGACCATTGATATGGCCGGGGATGAGATGAAATTCCTCCTCGGCTCTCGCGAGTCCGCCCCTGAAGGGCTCGATGTCTATAGCGATCAATCTCCGCTGGGCGCGGCCGTCCTCGGAGCCGCAGTAGGGAGCACGGTGGAGTACTCCTCACCCGACGGCAAGCGCACCTTCAAGGTGGCCATTTTGGAATGTGAGCCCTACACCGGCTAAAGAGTGCTTTTATCGCCGGGTGCCTATATAGTTGCATGGTGCAAGCAACTTCTCTGGATGAAGAGCTCCTCGGTTCGATCGTCTCCCTCGTCTGGTCATTTCGCGACCTCGCTAGTGAGTGTGGCGTCCCTGGTGAGCCGGGCGATCGCACCATCTTGCGAGTCATGGCCATCGTGCAACGCAGCGCCACCCCTCCCCGCATCTCAGAAGTAGCCGACGCGGTGGGTTTAGATCTATCAACCACGAGCCGCCACTGCGCCACATTGGGCCGCGATGGATTGATGGAACGCATTGAAGATGAAAATGATCGCCGTGCATTTCGATTACGCCTCACACCATCGGGAAGAGACTTACTTCTACAAGTGCGTGATTCCCGCACCCAAGCAATCGCAAAAGCACTCGCAGGTTGGAGTGAAGAAGAGAAATCAAAAGCAGCTGAAATCTTAAGTCGCATTGCACATGAGATAGATCCCAAACGAGAGAAGAGATAAATGAGCGAGACAAGCGCGATCCCGAATCCAGGTACTGAAGAATCGCCGGCTGGATTAACCCATCGACAAATCTTGGTGGTGCTCTCTGGTCTCATGACTGGAATGTTGCTCGCCGCCCTCGATCAAACAATTGTCTCCACTGCACTCAAGCGCATCGTGGAAGATCTCGACGGTCTTGATCACTACACCTGGGTAGTTACTGCATACTTGCTTACTTCTACCGCGACAACTCCGCTCTACGGCAAGATCTCAGATCTCTACGGTCGGCGACCAGTTTTCCAATTCGCAATTATCACTTTCTTGGTGGGCTCTCTCTTAGCCGCGTTCTCTACCAATATGACTGAGCTGATTGCTACGCGCGCCATTCAAGGTCTAGGCGGTGGCGGATTGATGGCACTCACATTTACCATCATCGGCGACATCATTCCGCCGCGCGAACGTGGCCGTTACCAGGGATATTTTGGCGCAGTCTGGGGCCTCTCTTCAGTAGCAGGCCCACTGCTTGGCGGATTCTTTTCAGATAGCGGAAATATCCTCGGGATTACCGGTTGGCGTTGGATCTTCCTCATCAACTTGCCTTTCGGAATCGTGGCTCTCGTAGTGACTTCGATCGTGCTCCACATCCCTAAGGTTCGTCGCGAACACAAAATCGATTACTCGGGCGCTATCGTCATGATCGCAGCCGTAAGTTCACTTCTCTTGGCAATCGCCTACTCGGTGCCGGCGTACGGTTGGGGAGATACTCTCACCATTACTTACTTCGTTATTGGAATTGCGTTGACTTTGCTCTTCTTACAAATCGAGCGGAAAGCATCAGAGCCCATCCTTCCGCTGGATCTCTTTAAGAACGGGATCTTTAGCGTTACTTCTGGAATTGGATTCATCATTGGCGCCGGAATGTTTGGCGCACTTGTCATGCTTCCGCTCTACTTACAGGTAGTTCAAAATAATTCAGCCACCGAGTCAGGGCTCAAATTAATCCCATTTATGTTGGGCATTCTGATGATGTCGATACTCACCGGCAAGCGGATTTCAAAGAGCGGCAGGTACAAACGATTTCCGCTCATTGGTAGCTTGGTGATGACCGCAGGTCTTCTTCTCATGACCACGTTGAGCATCACGACTCCGTTCTGGCAGCTTGCCATATTCGCCATGCTCATCGGGATGGGATTGGGATTAACCATGCCCACGATGGTGGTTGCCGTTCAAAATGCGGTCGACTTTAAAGATATGGGCGTAGCTACTGGCGCAAATACTTTCTTCCGCTCACTTGGCGCTGCATTTGGTTCCGCAATATTTGGAACCATTCTCACGAAGCGCCTAGCGACACACATCGATGAAGGCATGACACAACTAGCAACGACTAATCCCGCAGCCGCCGATAGTTTTAATCCGGCACTGCTTGGGCAATTGCAGAACAGCACTTCAGTTCTCAAGACGTTACCGTCGCAAGTAAAGGAGACAATACTTCAAAGCTTCGTCTCCTCATTCCACGACGTCTTCTGGACCGCTGCACCGATAACGGCACTTGGATTTATTCTCGCCCTCGCACTCAAAGAGATTCCGCTGCGATCGAATGAGGACCACGCGGCTGCAAGAAAAGAGTCGGGTCACTAGAGACCGTGAAAAATCCCTTTGAAGGTCTACCGAGAGAGGTCGCAGTTCTCACTGCGGTCTCCTTCTCGGTTGCCATCGGGTATGGCGTCATCATTCCCGCCATTCCACTCTTTGCTCGATCATTCGGAGTCTCTAATTTTGCTGTGGGTGCCGTCATCAGCCTCTTTTCGTTCATGCGCTTCTCGTCGGGACTGCTCGGCGGCAAGCTAGTAGATCGTTTTGGAGAGCGTTTAGTGCTGGCGACCGGTATGGGGATTGTCGCTCTCTCTACATTTCTTGCGGGACTCTCCCAAAATTACGGGGAGCTTCTCCTCTTCCGCGCTTTCGGCGGCATCGGGTCTTCCATGTTTACCGTTTCGGCGGGCTCGCTCTTACTTCGCATTGTGCCCAACCACCAACGTGGGCGAGCTCAATCGACATATCAAAGCGGATTCCTCATTGGCGGCATCTCCGGTCCAGCCATCGGCGGAGTTCTGAGTGAGATTTCACTTCGGGCACCCTTCTTCATCTACTCAGCTAGCCTCATCGCCGCCGGGGTGATCGCGGCCATCTTTCTTTCACATTCGCGTTTAGGTGAGAACGACATTGCACAGGTGCACGAGAATGAAGTGCACACGACACTGAGGCAGGCTCTGAGATCGTGGCCCTACCAGGCGGCACTCTTTGCATCGTTTAGTACTGGTTGGGCCATCTTCGGCATCCGCTCTTCGATGGTTCCACTTTATGTAAAGAACGGGCTCCACTCGTCCACCACCATCACTGGGCTCGGCTTTACCTTCGCCTCGATCATCGGTGCCACCTTTCTACTGCCAGCAGGCTCCATTGCAGATAAGAGAGGACGAAGATTTGCCATCATCATTGGTACCTCGTTTTCTACTATTGGCTTAAGCGTGTTGACATTCTTGCAATACCCAATTTTCTTCATCCTCGCGATGGGTCTCACAGGTGTAGGCGCATCCTTCACCGGCTCACCATCGGCTGCAGTTGTCGGCGACATCATTAAGGGACGTGGCGGACAAGTGATTGCGCTCTACCAAATGGTGGGAGATTTTGGATCTGTCATGGGACCGCTGGTCGCTGGCTTCTTAGCTGATCGATATGGATTCGAGGCAGGCTTCCTCACGGCAGTCATCATTGTCATTCCAGCATTGCTACTCGCCATCCGAATGCCAGAGACGAAAGCCAAGATGCCAGATTCAGATATTCCGGGCAGAATGTAGCCATGCGAAATTCACTCGTCGAACCGCAAGATCGAAGTAATTATCCATTCCCGCTACAAACTACGCATAGCGTTCTCAACGTGCCGTTAGAGAATTCAAATGGTGCGGTCATTCTTCTAGGGATGGGTTGCTTTTGGGGTGCCGAGCGAATCTTTTGGCAACACCAGGGTGTTATTGCTACCAGTGTGGGCTACGCGGGCGGCACATTTGGTCATCCCTTTTACGAAGAGGTATGCACTGGTAAAACGGGTCACGCAGAGGTCGTCAGAGTTAATTACGATCCGTCACGCATCAGTGATGAGGAAATCATTCGCTTCTTCTTCGAAAACCATGATCCGACGCAAGGCAATCGTCAAGGAAATGACATTGGTAGCCAATATCGAAGTGCGATCTACTTTACGACTGAGGCGCAACATGAAGCAGCCTTGCGGATTAAAGCGGCTTACGAAAGTGAATTAAGAGCACGCGGGTATGGAGAGATCACCACAGAAATCGCTCCCGCCCCTCCATATTTCTTCGCTGAGGAGTATCACCAGCAATATCTTCATAAGGTGCCGAATGGATATTGCGGTATCGGCGGTACTGGAGTGAGTTGTCCGTTACCGATCTCGTAAAATCGATAGCAAGCGCAAGATTTCTAAGTAGATCCAGACCAACGTAACGATCAGTCCAAAGCCTGAGCGCCACGCTTCAATGGCTGGTGCTCCTTGCGCGATGCTTCTTTCGATCTGATCAAAGTCAAGCACTAAGAAAAGAGAGGCGAGAGCCACACCGGCAACGCTCATCAACAAGCCTAAGCCTGTGACGCCATAGAATCCCATGCCATTTCCTACATGAAAGAAACTAGCGACGAGAGAAATAAGACCGAGTACGAAGTAACCAGCTACCGCGCCAAGCAAAATGCGAGTGAACTTAGGGGTGGCACGCAATTTTCCGCTCTTATAAAGGAAGAGAATTCCCACAAATGCGGCGACCGTTCCGATAACTGCCTGCGCCACAATTCCTGAGTAGTAATCGTTGTAAACTCGGCTTATCGTTCCGATCACTAATCCTTCGAAGACTGAGTAGAGCACCATGAGCGCTGGCCGCACTGTTTTGCTCACTGAGTTCACAATGCAGAGTACGAACCCGATAATCAAAGCTCCAAAGAAGAGCACACCAGTGAGTGGTGCTACATAAGTTGCGACAGCTGCCAGAAGTAAGACTGCGAGCAAGATTCCGGTACGAGTAACGACATCGTCAATGCTCATACGCGCTACCTGAGTTGCGCTGTCGAAGGTGGCATAGCGACTCTGCTTGAGAACTGGGTTACTGCTCTGCATGACTCTCTCTTTTCACTCGGGACGGGATGAGTACCCCCGGTGGGATTCGAACCCACTCTTGAACGATTTTAAGTCGTTTGCCTCTGCCGGTTGGGCTACGGGGGCGCTTGGTTAGCCTGAGAATTACCTGACAGTTTTGCCATCACCACTGACTAACCTACCTTGAAGAGAGCCCCTTCTCCGATTTGGCGAGCGCGCTGGCCAACCCGAGAACCTCATCGAGCATCTCCTCGGTCAGGGTGCCGGTGAAGGTGTTCTGCTGGCTGGGGTGATAACTCGCCAGCAGCGTCCCGTGCGGGTGGTCAAAACGAGCGCCGTGGGTAAAAGGAACCCGCCGACCGAGACCCCAGGGCTCTGAAAGAATCGACCAGAGCGCGCTCCAGGCAAATGAGCCGAAAGCCACGTAGACGCGCGCTGTATCGGCGACCAATGCAAGTTCGCGAGCTGCCCACGGTTCACAGTTTCGCTGCTCTTCTGGGGTTGGCTTATTCCCCGGTGGTGCACAACGCACCGCTGTAAATATTCGAGTCTCGACCAATTCGAGGCCATCACCTAGGCGATCACTCGTCGATTGATTTGCTAACCCCACACGATGCAATGAAGCAAAGAGAAAGTCGCCCGAGCGATCTCCGGTAAATACCCTTCCTGTGCGGTTTGCGCCATGAGCTCCCGGCGCTAAACCCAGCAAGATGACGCGAGGGTCGGTGGCTCCAAAACCAGGAACTGGTCTCCCCCAATATTCCTCATCCGCATACGCTCGCTTCTTTTCCACGGCAACTTGGGTGCACCACTTTGTAAGCCTTGTGCAAGCCGTGCAATGAGTGATCGCTGCATCGAGCGCCTCAAACGATTGAGTTGCGCTAGAAATCTTTCTTACCTGCGCAGCAGTTTTTGCACTTGAAATCATTGCTTTGCAACTTGCGACCACGCGATGCCGTCGAGAATATCGTGTTCACTGGCGACAAACTCATTCGATCCTGTTGCCAACATGACGCGATGCAATACGAGTGCACCGCTCGAAATCACATCTACCCGACCTTCGTGCATGTACGGCAGAACTGCGCGCTCAGCCTTAGACATGAGTAAGAACTTTTCAGAGATCTGGGCCACTGCATCGGCAGAGATTCTTGATAGATGAATCGCATCGCGGTCATACATGGATAGCCCCATCGCAGCCGCCGCCACGGTGGTTGCTGTGCCAGCAACTGCAATTAAGGTGGCCCCGGAAGTTAACGGCACTTCGGCTGCAGCCTGAGATATTGCTGCATCAATATCTCTCACAGCGGCGGTTACCTGCTCTTTACCGGGAAATTCACCGAGTTGATGGCGCTCACTCATGCGCACACATCCAATATTTACACTCTTAGCGAATTCAACCTCTTGATCGCCATACACAAATTCTGTTGATCCTCCACCAATATCTACGACTAAATACGGGCCAGCGGAGAGTTCTCGAGTAGCTCCTGCAAAGGAGAGCGCGGCTTCTTCCGTTCCTGGGATGACCTCTGGCTCAATACCGAGTCGTTCTCGAACACCTTCGATGAAGACGGCCCGATTCTCCGCATCTCTTGAAGCACTGGTGGCGCAGAACCTTAAGCTCTCCACGCCTTTGCGTCGGAGGATTGTTACGTACTCATCAATACCGGCAAATGTGCGCTGGAGAGCTGCTTCAGAGAAATTCTTCGTCCGATCAATACCTTCACCCAGACGGACCACACGCATTTCACGTTGTACCTCTCGGAAGGAATTACCCTCGATATCAGCCACAAGCAAGCGAAGAGAGTTAGTTCCACAATCGATAGCACCTACTCGCATTTGCCCGCCTTCCACCATTGGCCGACCGCATTAACAGCCTCATCTCCGAGGGGATTGACCCCAGCTCCGGCGGCCAGAGCATGGGCGGCGAGTGAGTGAAGGCATTTCACGCGATCGGGCATGCCGCCCGCCGTGATGCCATCGACTTCTGGCACCTCCATCCCTAATGCTGCTCGAGCGGCTAAGTAATCGTCGTGAGCTGCCGCGTAACTTCCAGAGAGCTGCGCATCTACCTCTAAACGTGAGTTCATTTCATCCATCACGCCTTCAGATTCAAGTGTTGAAATCGCGGCGGTTAATCGCGGACATGTGGCATAGAAAAAAGTGGGGAACGGGGTGCCATCGGAAAGTCGTGGTGGCGTTTCGACTACCGCCGGAGATCCACAGGGACAGCGAAATGCTACGCGGTGCACATCCCTTGGGGTGCGGCCAAGTTGGCGTCCAATAATTTCTAGATCGCCCTCGTCGAAATTCTTCATCGCCAGGCCGCCAATTGAATGGAGGAAATCACTCGTTGATACCAGGCAACATCGAGCGGAACATCAGTGGAGACCTTAATTTCGTTTTGGGACTTACTCGAAGGATCAATGACTATGTATTGTGTTTCACCAGGCATCACAAAGTGCAGGCGCGCCCGCGCTTGGGCTTTTACATACGCTGGGTCGTTCCACCGTTCCAATTCCGCCTTCGCTTTAGCGACGCGCTCTTCACTCGCGTTGACTTGCTGTATCAGCGCATTTATTTGAGCTCGCTGCGCAAAATAACGTTGAGTGGGCTGCGCCAAAAAGAGCACAAGAATCAGGGCGATGAGAACCAGCCCTACTGCTCTAGCATTGATTCGCCCGCGCGCCATTGAGTCAGGATATCTCGGAAATCGAAGCGGCGTTAAGAAAGAAAGCGTGGAAAAGCTTGGCGTCCCGCAAATCGTGCCGCATCATCGAGTTGTTCTTCGATGCGCAGGAGTTGGTTGTATTTAGCCACCCGCTCAGAGCGAGCCGGTGCTCCCGTCTTAATCTGCCCGCAATCGGTTGCCACCGCGAGGTCAGCGATAGTGACATCCTCTGTTTCACCAGAACGATGGCTCATCATGCAGCGGTAACCGGCCCGTTGTGCCATCGACACTGCATCTAAGGTTTCAGTGAGGGTACCGATTTGATTGACTTTGACGAGCAGGGCATTTGCGGTCCCGCTACTGATTCCGCGTTCCAATCGGATTGGATTGGTAACAAACAAATCATCACCCACCAACTGAACTTTGCTACCCAAAGCATCGGTAATGGCTTTCCATCCCTCCCAATCGTCTTCGGAGAGGGGATCTTCTATCGAGACGAGAGGGTAGTGAGCAACAAGTGAGGCGTAATATTCGATCATTTCTGCGGCGCTCAATTGCTTGCCTTCGAATGAATAGAGTCCCTCTTTGTGGAACTCGGTGGCTGCTACATCCAGTGCGAGCGCCACATCTTGACCGGCCTTTAATCCTGTGAGTTCGATTGCTTCAAGAATGAGATCCAAAGCGGCACGGTTACTCTCTAAGTTAGGGGCGAAGCCCCCTTCATCACCTACGCTCGTTGCTAAGCCGCGCTTCTTCAAGACTGTTTTAAGTGCATGGTAGATCTCGGCGCCCCAACGTAGAGATTCTTTAAAAGTTGGCGCACCGATCGGAGCGACCATGAACTCTTGGACATCGACATTCGTGTCAGCGTGCGCGCCACCATTGAGAATGTTGAGCATGGGGACCGGTAAGACATGAGCATTGGGACCGCCAAGGGTGATCGCCGAGCTCGATATCTCCTGATGCGTTTGATCAACGAGGCGTTGGTCGTCGGCTTCAAAACCAATGAGTTCCGGCGCCAAGACATCTTCGATAGCACGCACAGCGCGCTCTACGCCTTTACCCGCGTAGCGCTTCTCACCATCTCGCAACTCCATGGCTTCGAAGGCACCGGTAGAGGCACCACTGGGAACTGCAGCCCGACTCATCGTGCCGTCGTCGAGCGCCAACTCGACTTCAACAGTGGGATTTCCCCGCGAATCCAAGATCTCTCTTGCGCCGATTGCTGCAATGGTGGCCACGATTACATCCCTAAGTTAGAGGTGATTACTAGGATTATTCTACTTCACGCGAATCTAAGTCACGCGCGTACTCACGTACACGGGCCCGGAGCGCAGCCTCAGGATCAATTCCAAGTTGAGCCGCGCGCGTCGCTAAATCAAAGAGCGCCTCCCCAATTTCAGATTCGCTCATGGGCTGTGGCGAAACATCGTCCTGGATTCCAAACTTGGCGGCCCGATGAACTAATTTAGCGGTGAGCGAGAGGGCGGGTTGCGCAAAAGGAACACCTTCCGTCGGCGAAGTACGTCCTTTTTCCGTGGCCTTGATTTGCTCCCAATTCATTGCGACATCTGAGGCATGTTCGGCAATCACATCTCCAAAAACGTGGGGATGGCGACTTACCAATTTTTCTCGTAATCTTTGGGCCACATCTTGAATATCGAATCCGCCTTCAGTTTCACTCGCTATTTGTGCGTGGAAGAGAACTTGCAGGAGCACATCTCCTAGTTCTTCTTCTATAGCCTGAAGATCATTGGTCTCTATGGCTTCAAGTAATTCATACGTTTCTTCAATGAGATAGGTAACAAGTGAGAGATGCGTTTGTTCGGCATCCCATGGACATTCACTGCGAAGTCGCTTCATCACAGCGATCATTTGATCCACTTGTGACTCCACTTTTGCTATCCCTAATCCAGAGGTGATACAGAACCACCAGTGGTATCCAATTGCACAACGTCTACTTTTTGAGCGTCCCACGTTCCGTAGCGTGGATTTACCTTGACGGTAAGCCTCTTGGCTACCGTACGAATCGCGTTTTGAATGGCAGCACCGCGGGCGGCATCACCTTCTGTGCCCGCTGGTGCATTAGCCGCTAGGAGAGCTCCCACTTTGTCTTCAATGATTACGTCGGTGAGGTAGCGTGAAAAATCTTCTGCCGCGATACCTGCGTCAGACATGGCTTTGTCTACAGCTTCCTGACCTCCTAGTTGATCGCGAATTGCTTTTCGTCGTGCATCAACCTCTGCCGGAGTAGCCACAATCTTCAATTGCGCGGCCACATTGTCAATCAGAGCCGACAACATATGGAAGCGAAGTTGGCTGCGACTCAAATCGGAAATATTAGGATCTGCCGCAGACTTTAATTTGTTTCGGAGAGCAATAACGCTATTCACACTTGCTTGGACTTCCGAAATTTTGATCGTCTTGTCACCCACCTGAGCAGCAACGCCCACATCTGAGGCACAACCAGCAACTCCAACAAGTAGTACGAGTGAAAGTGCTAGGCGGCGCATGAAAAACCTCTTTCAGGAAGTGAGTGCATCTGTTGCGGGTGGTGAGGTGACTGGGAGAGCATCGAGCAGGCGGTGGGCCCACTCCAAGATTCCCTCGTCACGGAGATTATTGCCTAGTCCGGGGGTGCCGGTCGAAATCGGCACGAGCAGGGTCTCGGTGGTGACCCGGTATGTTGCCCCCGGAAAGAGCCGAGACACGCGTAATTGGGCAGAATCTGGGAGCTCCAGAGTGGCCAATCGCACGCTCTTACCCGCCAGCGCGATCTCACGAAGGCCATACCCTTTTGCTCGATGGCGCAAGGCGGCAACTGCGAAGAGGCGCTCTACGGTCTCTGGAATTTCGCCATATCGATCACGCAATTCGCTTCTCAACTCCTGCGCACTCGACTCCGTGGCGTCTGCCAGTCTGCGATAAATATCAAGCCGTAATTTTTGGCTATCGATATATCCGTGAGGGATGTGCGCATTTACCGGCAAATCAATCTTGCAATCCTGCACGTCGACTGACGTTCCCCTGTACTCAGAAACCGCTTCGCCCACCATGCGCATATAAAGATCAAAGCCAACATCGGCGATGTGGCCGGATTGCTCGCCTCCGAGAAGGTTCCCGGCACCTCGAATTTCTAGATCTTTCATTGCCACATACATGCCGGAGCCTAAATCCGTATGCGCTGCGATAGTTCGTAAACGGTCGTGCGCATTCTCCGAAAGTGGCTTCTCTGCTGGATATAGGAAGTACGCATACGCACGTTCGCGCGCCCGGCCAACACGTCCGCGAAGTTGATGGAGTTGTGACAGACCCATGAGATCTGCCCGCTCAACAATCAGCGTGTTCGCATTTGCAATATCGATGCCACTTTCGATGATGGAAGTAGATACCAGCACATCGAAATCGCGCTCCCAGAAACCTACAATGACATCTTCAAGTAAATCTTCATTCATCTGACCGTGGGCGACGCGAATTCTTGCTTCTGGAACAAGCTCTTGGAGGTGCTGAGCAACCCGATCGATGGATTCGACTCTATTGTGTACGTAGAAAACCTGTCCATCTCGCAATAGTTCGCGCCGAATAGCAGCTACGAGTTGTTTAGGATCGTAAGGACCAACAAATGTGAGAATCGGAAGTCTCTCTTCCGGGGGCGTAGTGATCGTCGACATCTCTCGAATCCCCGCAATAGACATTTCAAGAGTTCGAGGAATCGGTGTAGCAGACATAGTGAGTACATCTACATAGGTGCGCAATTTCTTCAGCGCCTCCTTATGTTCGACACCGAAGCGCTGTTCCTCATCAACAATGACAAGACCTAAATCCTTGAATTGCACGTCTGAGGAGAGCAAGCGATGTGTTCCGATAGCAATGTCGATACTGCCTGCAGCTAGCCCCGCGATGGTGGCTTTCACTTCGCTAGGTGATTCGAATCGAGAAAGACCGGCAAGGTTTACAGGAAATCCTGAGTACCGCTCGCGAAAAGTATTCACGTGTTGAGCTACGAGGAGTGTGGTCGGAACTAAGAGAGCTACCTGTTTTCCATCTTGTACTGCCTTAAAGGCGGCACGGACTGCAATCTCCGTCTTCCCGTACCCCACATCACCGCACACCACCCGATCCATCGGAATGGGGCGCTCCATATCTGCCTTCACATCATTGATGGTTGCCAACTGATCTGGCGTCTCTTGGTACGGGAAGGCATCCTCCAACTCACGTTGCCACGGAGTATCGGGTGAGAAGGCAAAGCCAGGAGCGCTCGTACGTGCCGCATAAAGTCGAATGAGCTCACCGGCGATTTCTTTTACGGCTTTGCGCGCCCGTCCCTTAGCTTTCTGCCAATCCGAACCACCTAATCGATGGACCGAAGGCGCTTCGCCCCCGACATATCGGCTGATCTGATCAAGTGACTCAGTAGGGACGAAGAGCCGATCCCCTGGCTGTCCACGTTTGCTCGCGGCGTACTCAATCACTAAGTACTCCCGCGTACCTCCAGATACGGGCCTTTGCACCATTTCCACAAATTGCCCAACGCCGTGCTGTTCATGAACTACGTAATCACCAGGCTTCAAATCAAGCGGGTCTATGACATCTCGCCGTTTTGAGGGAAGCTTGCGCATATCCCTTGTACTGCTCTTCTGCGAAGAAATCTCGGCTTCTGTCAGGAAGAGGAGATCCTTCAATGAGAATCCATGATTAATCGGTGACTGAATAAGTTGAACAACATTTGTATCGAATACAAGGGCATCGGTCACGCGACTCGGGAGGTCATGCTCTCTGAGCAACTCCTCAAAGCGATGCACAGTACCGATACCCGCGCTCGAGATGACTACAGATTTCTTAGCCGCAATTGCTTCTTGAATTCGGACGGTAAGGGCGTCTGTGTCTCCCCTGAAGAACGGCAACTCTTCACTTGGAATTGCCAGCCCATCAAAGTCACTCGCGAACGGAGAGAGCTCCCACCATTTCATTCCTAACACACCAGCGTGAGCGCTCACCATTTCTAATTCGCGATATGCAGTCGCTCCGAAATCAATGGGTCGGATATTTCCTGCCGCCGCGTTAAGCCATGCAGCTTCCAGGAATTCTTTACTTGTAGCAAAGAGATCAGCAGCACGTGTACGGATTCTCTCGGGTTCTACAAGGAAGACCGTGGCGTTAGTTGGAATGAGATCGAGAAGTAAGACGAAGTTGTCGACAAGTGCTGGCGCAAAAGCTTCCATGCCTTCAATAGCAATACCTTGGCTTAGCTTCTCCAATATTTCAGAGAACTCTGGGTGCTCGGTGAGCAAATCCGCAGCTCGCCTTCGAACGCTCTCTGTGAGCGCTAACTCACGACAGGGGGGCGCTACATGTACTTCTCGAGTGGAATCGATAGAGCGTTGGTCTGCAACGCTGAAATATCTCACTTCTTCGATGCTGTCTCCCCAGAATTCGATGCGCATGGGGTGCTCATACAGTGGAGAGAAGAGATCTACGATTCCGCCACGGACAGCAAACTCTCCACGTTTTTCCACCAGATCTACTCGCGAATATCCTCCCTCGATAAGTCGTTCGACCATTGCCGACATATCCATGACACTGCCTACCGTGAATTCGATAGGTGCCACATCACCGAGCCCTGCCACTATCGGGGCAACGAGTGCGCGGATTGTGGTGACAATAATTCGCGATTCAGGCGCCCCCTGCTTGAGTGCGCGTAAAGTCGTGAGGCGGCGGCCGACGGTATCAGCGCGCGGAGAGAGTCGCTCGTGTGGCAGCGTCTCCCAAGCCGGAAAGAGCGAAACTTCGCCAGGCCTTAAGTAGTTCAAAGCATTTAATGCTTCGTCAGCCTCACGACCAGTGGCATACACAACAAGTAGAGGCTCCTCACGGGAAGCCGCGATAAAGGGTGCCAATGCGGGATCGACCGCAATAGTTGCTTGACGAGTCTCTGGAAGTTCACCCAAACGAGGAGCTACCCACTCACGGAGCTGCACGTCGACCCCCTCTCATCAATCGTTAAAGCGTTGTTGCGTCTCTTCGAGTCCTCGTGTGAGCAAACTTTCAAGCGCATCTCCACCGCGATCAATGAAGAGCGAAAGTACTTTTCGTTCGTCCGTACTAAATGGCTTTAATACGAAATCTGCTGGATCCTGGCGCCCTTGTGGTCGGCCGATCCCCATACGAATCCTCAAATATCCTGGTCCGCCGAGAGACTTGGTAAGGCTTTTGAGCCCATTATGGCCGTTATCGCCTCCACCAAGCTTGGTACGAATACTTTCAAATGGCAGATCCAACTCATCATGAACAACGACGATGTGATCAAGCGGAGTCTTATAAAAATCTGCGAGCGCCTTGCCTGGCCCACCTGATTCATTCATGTAACTCTTCGCCTTGGCAAGGATTAATGACGGTGCATCAATTCCGACACCGAGACGACCTTCAAGCACGTCGGCGCGAGCCTTATGGGAAAGAAATGAACCTGAGACCCTTTTTGCGATTTCCTCAACAACGAGATATCCGATGTTGTGTCGCGTGTTGGCGTATTCCGGACCGGGGTTACCCAATCCAAGAATGAGCCAGCGTTCGGTCATTCAGCCGCAGGAGCCGCAGGTGCCACGTCAGTTGGAGCCGGGGCAGATGGCTCGTCATGGGTTGGCTTCTCTGCCAAGTGCACAATGATGGTCTCTGGTGCTGAAACGAGTTCCACACCGGCGGGGAGGACCACATCGGAGGCGTGCTTTGAGTGACCTACCTTCAATCCCTGAATATCAAGGATGAGTTCGTGAGGAATCGCAGTCGCTTCGGCGCGCACTGAAATGGTGTTGTTGACGTGTTCCAGAATGCCATCACGATCTGCCTCGCCAGAAGTGTGAACGGCGATGTCGACGATGACCTTCTCGCCACGACGAACTTCGATGAAGTCCACATGCTCGATGGAATTCTTAATGGCGTGACGAACAACTGACTTGGGGAGCACGAGTTGCGCGCCGCCTTCGAGTTGAAGATCGAGCAAGACGTTATGAGCCTTGAGCGCCAACATCAGTTGGTGAGCAGGAAGGGTGATGTGGCGGGGGGCGCTGCCATGGCCGTAGATCACAGCGGGAACGAGACCATCGCGACGGGCACGGCGCGCAGCGCCCTTGCCAAATTCATTACGGATGGTGGCGGCGATGCTGATTTCAGCCATCTGATCTCTCCTTCGACTCGGTGACAATAAGCGCACCAGGAGGGATCTCGTCGATTACGGGGTTAAACCCCCTCGCCGGAGCGATGCAAAACTTACCTCAGGCTAGGGGTGGGGGAGAAATCCTGGTGTTTCGCCAGCCGAGTGACCAGCAGAGTGACCAGAAGGGGTCAGGAGTGGCCATCGAAGAGGGAGGTGACCGACCCATCCTCGAAGACCTCTTTGATCGCCCGCGCCAGGAGAGGAGCGATCGAGAGAATGGTGAGCTTGTCGAACTTATTGGCATCGGGGGTAGGCAATGTGTTGGTGATAACCACTTCCGCCACCTTTGAGCTCTTCAGGCGTTCAACGGCCGGTCCGGAGAGCACGGCATGGGTCGCCGCCACTAAGACTTCAGAGGCGCCCGCATCGATGAGTGCATCAACTGCCTTGGTGATAGTGCCAGCAGTATCAATCATGTCGTCGATAACAACACAGGTGCGCCCAGCAACATCGCCCACCACTCGGCCGACGACAGCTTCATTAGGAATCAGCGGGTCACGAGTCTTGTGAATGAATGCGATTGGGCAACCACCGAGCAGATCGCTCCAACGTTCAGCAACGCGTACGCGACCCGAGTCAGGTGAAACGATAGTTAAACGTGAGCGATCAACTTTGCTGCCGACGTAATTAGTGAGCAATGGGAGCGCAAATAGGTGATCTACAGGGCCGTCAAAGAAGCCTTGAATCTGCGCGGTATGAAGATCCACCGTCATCAAGCGGTCAGCACCAGCGGTTTTGAAGAGGTCTGCAATGAGACGTGCTGAAATAGGTTCACGGCCGCGATGCTTTTTGTCTTGGCGCGCGTATCCGTAGAACGGAACAACGACGGTGATGCGTTTTGCAGAGGCCCGCTTAAGCGCATCGACCATGATGAGTTGTTCCATGATCTGCTTATTGAGTGGCTCTGTATGGCTTTGAATCACGAAGGCATCGCAACCGCGAACACTCTCTTCGAATCGAACGAAAATCTCTCCGTTAGCAAAGTCGTATGCAGAGGTGGGGGTGAGCGGAATTCCTAATTGATCAGCGACTTCTTGAGCTAGCTCCGGATAACCACGACCAGTGAAAAGTCGTAAACGCTTTTCGGAAGATAACCTGATCTCGCCCATCAATCTCCCTCTACCGGCTTCATCAATCGGATAGTCAGACCGTACCGTTTCCTACGCCCTATTCGCGAGCACGCGACGCGGCGTCCGCACTCTTACTTCCAGGACGCTTACGGAGCACCCACTCCAAGACATTTCGCTGCTTGGCCCGACCCACGCCCATCGCCCCCGCCGGTACATCTTCGGTGATGACGGAGCCAGCAGCCGTGTAGGCACCGTCCCCAATAGTGACCGGGGCCACCAACATGGTGTCGCTCCCAATTCGAACGTGGTCCCCGATCTGAGTGCGGTGCTTCTCTACGCCGTCGTAATTGACGAAGACGGTGGCCGCCCCAATGTTGGAACCCTCACCGATGTGAGCATCTCCCACGTAGGAGAGGTGCGGCACCTTCGACTCTGGACCAATGGTGGAGTTCTTAATCTCCACGAAAGCCCCTGCCCTGGCGCGTGGGCCCAGCACGGTGCCAGGGCGGAGGTAGGTGTAGGGACCCACGCTCGCACCTTCGCCGATATACGCCTGATCGCAGGTGGATTCACTCACCTTCGCACCACTTTCGACCGTGCAGGAGTTCAGGCTCGTCCGTGGACCGATCACGGCGCCGCTAAAAATCTTGGTGCTTCCGGTCAGCCAGGTGCCCGGCAGGAGGGTGACGTCCGCAGCGATTTCTACGCCCTCTTCTACCCACGTACTTGCCGGGTCAACAATGGTGACCCCAGCCTTCATGAGCTCATCATTAATGCGATTACGCAAGATATCCCCACATTCGCTTAATTGACCTCGGTCGTTCACCCCAAGGATTTCACGGAAGTCGGCAATTGAGAAGGCAGCTACTGACTTACCTTCACCACGCAGGATAGAAAGGACATCGGTGAGGTACTCCTCACCTTGTGCGTTGTTACGCGAAAGCTGGGCAAGCGCCGAAGAGAGCGCCCCTTTTTGAAAAAGATAAATCCCAGAGTTGATCTCTGAGATCGTTCGCTCCGCTTCACTCGCATCCTTCTCTTCAATGATTGCAGTAAATGCGTTCTCCGCGTCACGAATAATTCTTCCGTATCCAAACGGTTGTGGAACATGCGCAGTCATCACCGCTGCGGCAAACCCCGTCGATTGCTCAATAAAAGCCGCGATACTTTCACGGCGCAATAGCGGGGTATCTGAACCAAGAACGAGGATGACATCTTCGTCAGCAAGTTCAGCAAACGCTGACATCGCAAGACGAGTTGCGTGCCCCGTTCCGCCGCGCTCTTCTTGAAAGAAGGTCGAAACACTCGGCGCAATGCGCGCCAATTCGTTTTCCACGGCCGCACGCCCCGCGCCCACAACGACCACAGTGGTGTGTGTATCGGGCAGCGCATTGAGGACGCGCTCCATCATGGATTTTCCGAGGATGGAATGGAGCACTTTCGGAGTGGCAGATTTCATCCGGGTACCTTCTCCGGCTGCCAAGATCAGAGCGCTTGCCGTCACTTCGGGCACTGCTCCGGTCCCCTCTCTTCGGCGGGATCCTACGCTCCGCCACCAGGTATCGATCCTGGACTTACGGCTTCAAAGGCCGTCGTGCTAGCCACTACACAATGGCGGAACCTGAATTCTCCCGTATTTAGCCAAATCTTCAAATTTCAGCGCAATTGTCGGCGCGGGGAGCGCTGGCGGCCCTTACCTGACACGCGGTTGAATAGGCAGATGGAAGCGCCGCTGGAACCTCGAGATCAGGTCGATCAAATTGTGGCCGCTTGGAAACGTGAACGACCCGATCTTGATGTCTCTGCCTTAGAGGTACTCTCCCGAATCACCCGTATCGCTCGCCATCTAGATATCGCCAGACGGAGCGCATTCGAAAGTCAAGGTTTAGAGACCTGGGCCTTCGACGTACTTGCTGCGCTACGACGGGCCGGTGCACCCTACGAACTTTCGGTGGGCACATTGCTCACCGAAAATTTAGTAACGAGTGGAACGATGACTAATCGCGTCGACAAGCTCACCGAACTGGGTCTTGTAGAGCGTCGTCCGCACGAGAGCGATAAGCGTGTGGTCTTCGTGCGGTTGACTCCTGCCGGGAAGAAACATGTTGACTCAGCCCTTGAAGTACTCCTCTCCGGTGAAGAGCGACTTCTCAGCGCACTTGATGAACGTCAGCGTCGTGAAATGGTCATCTTGTTAAGCGCCCTGCTCAGCCCGCTAGATGATATTTCAGAAGCCGAGTAGATACTTTTCTAATCCGAAAGGGTCAACCAAAGTTCTTCAAGCTCGTTCACCGATTTCTCTTTGATGCGAAGTTCCTCTGTGAGCTCAGCAAGCCGAGGATAATCAGTGCTAGCTTCTGCCATATCGAGGTGCAGCTGCTTAAGTTCCTTATCCAACTTGGCTAATTGGCGTTCAACTTTCTCTCGCTCTTTCTTAGCGGCGCGTTCCTCGGCGGCGGACTTTGGCGCGCTACTCTCCGTGGAACCCATAGATAAACTAGAAGTGTTTGGAGACTTGGCTTCGATTTCTTTTCTGATTTCCAAGTATTGGTCAATACCCCGAGGCAAATCATGGCTCGTGCCGTCTCCAAAAATGCCAAACATCGTGTCACACACACGCTCGAGGAAATATCTATCGTGTGAGACCACCATGAGTGTTCCTACGAATCCATCGAGTAGATCTTCGAGTGATGAAAGGGTTTCCACATCGAAATCATTTGTGGGCTCATCAAGGAAGAGCACGTTTGGACCGGCCATCAAAATACGAGTCAACTGAAGTCGACGGCGTTCACCGCCTGATAGATCTCGGACCGGAGTCCATTGTGCATCAGAGCCAAATCCGAGCCGTTCGCAGAGTTGTGAAGCCGACAACTCCCTGCCTTTTCCAAGATCTACGTGGCGTGCCACATCTTCGACGGCTTCCAGTACGCGCCACGCAGGATTGAGTTCGTCGAGCTGTTGCGAGAGATACCCAATCTTTACCGTGGAACCTACCTGCACATGTCCTGCTGAGACTTTTACCGTGCCATTGAGCATTTTGAGCAGAGTGGTTTTTCCCGCACCGTTTGGTCCCATGATTCCAATGCGATCACCGGGACCAATATTGAGTGTGAGGCGATCTATCAAAACTCGTTCCCCGAAACGTAATTCAATATCGTGCAATTCAAATACCCGCTTACCGAGACGAGCGCCGGCGAATGAAAGGAGTTCATCACTCCTACGCGGCATAGGTTCGTTCGCAATCAGTTGGTTTGCAGCATCGATGCGAAATTTCGGCTTTGTTGTACGAGCGGGTGCACCTCGACGTAGCCAAGCCAACTCTTTGCGAATTAAGTTCTGTCTGCGCGCCTCTTCAACCGATGCTTGACGGGTGCG
Organism: Actinomycetota bacterium; assembly: GCA_009917815.1. Taxonomy (GTDB): domain Bacteria; phylum Actinomycetota; class Actinomycetes; order Nanopelagicales; family Nanopelagicaceae. The sequence goes on along the minus strand of RGER01000006.1, from coordinate 10,013 downwards.
CTCTGCCTTAGCAAGCACATAAGAAGAGTACCCACCGTCGTAGACCTCTATATCACCATTGATTACTTCCCATGTTTGATCGCACACCTCGTCCAAGAACCAACGATCATGTGTGACAACAACTAATGCCATCGAAGTGCGTGAGCGAAGGTGATTTGCCAGCCAAGCAACACCTTCGACATCAAGATGATTCGTCGGTTCGTCTAGGAAAATGATGTCGTTGTCTGCAACCAGAAGTTGCGCCAACGAAACGCGACGCCGCTCTCCTCCGGAGAGCGCATCAAGTGGGCGATCCATTTCAGTCAGATCTCCAAAGAGACCAATCAAAATATCTCGTATGCGCCCATCGCTTGCCCATTCGTGATCCTGCATCTCTGGAAAGAGGAATTCTCCGAGTGAAAGATGCGCCGGGACTCTATCTATTTGGTGAAGAAAACCTAGGCGCAAGGAATTCTCGTGTGTAACTCGGCCAGAGTCTGGCGGTTCGATCTCTGCCATCACCCGAAGCAGAGTCGACTTGCCTCCACCATTTCGTCCCACTACACCAATGCGTTCGCCCGCTGAGATACCTAGCTGGATGGAATTGAGTACCGCACCTTTGCCGTAATCCTTCGAGACTTTTTCCAGATTAAGTAAATTCATTTAGATTCGATTATTCGTGCGCCGGCAACTGGCCCGAGGGCCCTGGCTACATTATTGACAACTCCGCTAGCGGTGAGAGCCACTGCAATATCTAGCGAATGTTCTTCATCTCGCGCCAAGATGGCAATGGTGGGACCTGAACCTGAAACGATGGCACCAAGCGCGGCATACTCCGCCGCGATATCGAGGACTAAACGTAAGCCTGGACGAAGTGAAAGTGCTGCAGGAGCTAAGTCGTTGCTGAGATTCTTGCCGAGTTCTTCTGGTTCGCCTGAGAGCAACGCGTGCATCAAAGTTTCTGAAATTCGAGGAGCGGAAATAACCATGCCTTCACGAAGTCGATCTGATTCCTTATACACGGCTGGGGTAGAAAGACCCTGATGAGATATTCCGAGCACCCAGTGAAACTCTCCGCGCGATAACGCGGGGGTGATCTCCTCACCGCGCCCTCTTCCTAAAGCCGTGTTCCCAATAAGCGCAAAAGGCACATCGCTGCCCAACTCAGCAGCGAGCAGGTGTAATTCATTCTTGCCCAGCTGACCGCCGAGCAAGGTATCCATCGCAAGCAGGGCGCCAGCCGCATCAGCGCTCCCACCTGCAAGTCCAGCGGCAACGGGAATCGACTTTCGAATGGAGATCGCGAAGGCGGAATCGTTCTCGTACGCCTCGAGCACGAGAGTTGCTGCGCGATATGCCAAGTTATTTTCATCGAGCGGGACACTGCTGGCGTACTCTCCGGTCACTTCGACAGTAGATCGCTCATCGTGCGGCTTCAAAGTAACCGTCACATCATCAAAGAGCGCTATGGCCTGATAGAGCGTGACGAGTTCATGGAAGCCATCTGGCCGAAGTGGTCCCACCGAGAGTGAAAGATTGATCTTGGCCGGCACACGTGCAGTTACCCGAGCAAGAGTCATGCTCACACCTTAGAGGATTACTTACTGTCGGATTACTTACTGTCGGATTACTTTGTCGTCGTTGCGCCAGCTTCTGCAATTCGAATAAATGACTCCAGTTCAAGTTCTTCGCCGCGAGCCTGGGGAGATACGCCCGCTCTTTGCAATATCTCTTCCGATCGGATGGCGCTCCCCGCCCATCCCGAGAGCGCCGCGCGTAAAGTCTTACGCCGCTGCGCAAATGCGTGATCAATGACTGCAAATACTTCTTCCCGAGTGGCGCTACTTTCTGGTGGCCGAACTCGAGTGAACGAGACGAGCCCGGAATCAACTCGAGGCGCCGGCCAGAAAACAGAGGGACCGACTGAGCCGACTCTCTCTGAGCGTGCCCACCACGCTAATTTCAGCGAGGGAATCCCATACTCTTTCCCCCCGGGCGAGGCTACCAATCGATCGGCCACTTCGGCCTGCACCATCACTACTCCCCCGCGGATGGTGGGAAATACTTCTAGCATCGTAAGGAGAACTGGAACCGAAACGTTGTAGGGCAAATTAGCCACTAGCAGAGTGGGATCGATGACCTGCTCTTTCGTCACCTTGAGAGCATCCGCTGTGACGACTCGTAGATTCTCGAAGACCGGAGCTGCGAATCTTTCAATGGTTCGGGGTAACTCCCCGGCTAACACGGGATCGATTTCCACGGCTGTTACTTCTGCACCTTGAGAGAGCAATGCCAATGTGAGCGAACCGAGTCCGGGACCTACCTCTAAAACATGATCACTCTCAAGTACTCCTCCTAGGCGAACAATTCGTCGACATGTATTTGCATCAATAACGAAGTTCTGTCCCAGAGTTTTCGTCGGGCGAATGTCGAGCATCGCCGCAATGGCGCGCACATCGCTCGCACCTAACCCATACTCTGCTCGCGATGTCACAGGAGCAGGTTAGCGATAGAAGAGCCTTCCACAGACCGGCCAGGCGCCTCGCCCACGGATCTTGTAGAGCCGCTTGGCCCGCATGGTCTGCTCGGCTGCACTGGCATCCATGGGGTTACCCGTTCCACCAGCGGTCTTCCAGGCGGTCAACGTGAACTGGTACATCCCGTAATACCCGTTCTTCGAATTGCTCGAGCGCGGATTTCCATGCGACTCGCAGTTGGCGACCGCTCGCCAATTGAGTTCATCCACGGTGCGCGGGCGCGTACCCACCACCAGGACCCTGGTCACGGGGGCAGTGAGGATGGTGCTCCGCTTGATCTCCACGGAGGAGACTCTCCCATCGGCGTAGGTAGTTACGGCCTCTACCTCTTTGAATCCGGCGGCGCCTTGCTCCCTGACAATTGTTTTGCCAACTAGCATCTTGGCATTCTTAATCTTCTTTACAGGCGCAGAGATCTTTACTTTCTTTACCGTGTGCGTCACTTTCACACGAGTGACTTTCACTTCAAGATTTTTCATCACCGAAGCGGCTAGCGGAGTACTCACAAGATCTAATGGGCCGAGGGTGATTTGCGCCTGTTTCATCGCTTCACCGACAGTTCGCGCACTAGTAGAAATTCGATGCGCGGTTCCATCGGCTTTAAAAGTTACTTGATGCGCGGTAACGCGAGTTGCCACAACAGCATCACGAATCGTCGTTCTGCTCGCAGAAGTATTTGAGGCGGCAGCACTCTCTACGCTCCCCAGAATGAGGCTTATCAGCAGCGGCGCCATAAGCGCTGCGCGGAGATTTCTCTGCGCGAACATGAGTCCAACTTAGCCAGGTTTTTTACCGCTAAGCGAACCGCACCACGCTCAAACTTCCTGTGAATCTTGGTGATTTTCAGGGCTAAATCGGTCAGAAAGGGCCAAAAAGGCGTTCGGCAGTGGCACTTGTCACACGAGCAATTTCCTCTTCGCTCACTCCGCGAATTTCTGCCATCACCCGCACTGTGTATGGAATTAAATAAGGCGCGTTTGGTTTTCCCCGATACGGCACCGGAGTTAAGAATGGCGCATCGGTTTCTACCAAGAATTGATCAGTGGGAATAACTGAAAGCGCTTCACGTAATTGCGGAGCATTCTTAAATGTCACAGTTCCGGCAAACGAAAGTACATATCCACGAGCTGCGCAGACTCGAGCCATGTCAGCATCTCCCGAGTAGCAGTGGAAAACTACCCGCTCTGGTGGACCCTCTTCTTCGAGCACACGGAGTACATCATCGTGCGCGTCGCGATCGTGAATCATCAGAGTCTTACCAAGTTTCTTTGCGAGTGCGATATGTCGCCTGAAGCTGTACTCCTGAACATCGCGCTTCTCTGGTGGAGTGCGAAAGTGATCGAGGCCAGTCTCGCCAATGGCTCGCACCCGAGGATGCTCAGCCAATGTCTCGATTTCGGCCAAGGCGCTTTCGAGGTCTGGCAAGCGCGGGGCATCATTGGGATGAAGGGCAATCGCGGCCACCACTTCACCCGGGAAGGCGGTGGCGCACTCGACCGAATATCGAGAAGAAGGGAGGTCGCAGCCCACCTGCACAATGCGATCGATACCGACCGCTCTGGCTCGATCTAGGGCAGCGCGCACGCCAGCACCGGCCGGCCCGCCCTCCGTGAAAATATCCAGGTGGCAGTGGGCATCAACGGTGGTAACAGAGAGCGGAACAGGATCTGGGGGCAACTCGGCTTGCGCGCTCTGCAGTTCTGAGCTCTCCAACGAATGGCGGTCAGCCACGGCTGGCTACTCCTCGAGCAAGCGAGGAAAGAGCACCTCGCCTTTAACGACATGGGTGCCAGCCGGCAACCCGCCCCAGACTCCTGCCGAGGTAATGCTCTGGTCGGCCAAGGCTCCAATAGATTCATTGGCACCCAGAGATTCCCATAGCTTTTCAGTGGTCTCTGGCATCGTCGCGTGAAGCAAGATGGCTAATGCGCGCAAACTTTCGGCGGTGGCGTAGAGCACTCGATCTAAGTGCGCCCGGTGAGCCTCATCTTTCGCTAAGACCCATGGCGCTTGTTCGGTGACATAGCCATTAACCCGCTTGCAGAAATCCATAATGGCAACGAGTCCACCTTGAAAATCAAGCGCGCACATCTTCTGATCTGCCAGCGCAACAGCCTCAGCCAATGCTCCACTCAAGAGTGGCTCGTCCGCAACTGCGGGCATCTTGGCATCGCAATACTTCTCAATCATGGCAATTGTGCGAGATGCAAGATTTCCAAAATCGTTTGCGAGCTCACTTGTGTAACGAGCTGAGATATCTTCCCAAGAGAAGGCTCCGTCTGAGCCAAAGGAAATCGCCCGCATGAAGTAGTAGCGGTATGCATCGACTCCAAAATGAGAGGTGATATCTGAGGGTGCAATTCCGGTGAGCTTAGATTTACTCATTTTCTCGCCACCCACAAGGAGCCAACCATGTGCGAAGACTTTTTCAGGGAGCGGTAATCCTGCAGCCATCAACATCGCTGGCCAAATAACTGCGTGGAAGCGCAAAATGTCTTTGCCCACAAGGTGAACGCTCGCCGGCCAGGTGTCAGCAAACTTCTGACCACCCTCACTTGCGGGGTCATCTCCTAAACCAACTGCCGTTGCATAATTTAAGAGCGCGTCAAACCATACATACACCACTTGCCCTGGATCCCATGAGACTGGAATACCCCAGTTAAAAGAGGAGCGGGAAATCGAAAGGTCAACTACGTCCCCTGAAAGAAAAGACATCACTTCATTACGTGCAGATGCTGGCTCACACGCCTCTGGATGTTGCTGGTATCGCTCGAGCAACGGCTTGGCGAAAGCGCTCAGTTTGAAAAACCAATTTGTTTCGGCAACTTCTTCAAGAGCCCGCGAGTGAATGGGGCAAGTCTTCTCGCCATCTTTCTCCAAGATGTCACCCGGCAATTTAAACTCTTCGCAGCCAACGCAATAGAGACCGTCGTACTCACCTTGGTAGATATAACCGCTCTCTTTAAGTTTTTCAAGAAAACGTTGAACGCGAGACATATGACGTTCGGAGGTCGTTCTGATGAAATCATCGTTGGCAATGTTGAGGTGCTTCCAGAGCGGCTTCCAGGCATCTTCCACAAGGCGATCGGTCCACTCTTGGGGGGCTACGCCATTTGCCTCAGCGGTGCGCATCACTTTCTGCCCATGCTCATCCGTGCCAGTGAGATACCAGACTGATTCCCCGCGTTGGCGATGCCAGCGGGTGAGCACATCTCCTGCGACCGTCGTATACGCATGCCCTAAGTGGGGTGCATCGTTTACGTAATAGATCGGCGTAGTGAGATAGAAGGTCTTTGACACGAGAGGAAGTCTAGTCTGCCTTGGATGAGGCTATGAGCAGGTCATAAATATCGCGCTTGGCAATCCCAAACTCCTGGGCCAACTCCGCGGTTGCCTCACGCTTTCCCATCCCCAGGGAAATCAACCGCTGCGCCTGCGCAAGAATATCTTCGTTAGTGGGTCTCACGGCAGCTGGTGCCGGGGCAATGACGATCGTGATCTCACCAAGAACTTCATGAGTACTCGCCCAGTGCGCTAACTCTGCAATGGTTCCGTGAATTGTTTCTTCGTATGTCTTAGTCATCTCTCGGCATATTGCACCGCGTCGATCACTCCCCAATAATTCGCTGGCGACCGCCAAGGAAGAGGCCAGCCTTCTTGGGCTCTCGAAGAGCACCACGGTCCGCTCTTCGCGTGCAATCCCTTTGAAATACTCCCTACGGGCACCATCTGTGCGAGCAATGAAACCATCAAAGATGAACCGCTCCATGGGTAATCCCGATTGCGCAAGTGCAGTCGTTACAGCACTAGGCCCAGGAAGTACGACAGGGATGATGCCGCGTGCAATGGCTCCACTGACGAGGGAGTATCCAGGATCACTTACGCCCGGCATGCCCGCGTCGGTGATCATCAAAACATTGGACCCATTCGAAACGGCGTCCAACATCTCTCGCACTCGAGCTTCCTCATTCGCCGCAAAGAAAGAGATGACCTTGGCTTGTGTTGATATCCCGAGGGCATTCATGAGGAACTTTGCTTTTCGAGTATCTTCTGCCGCGATCAGATCAGCCTGCTCGAGTACCGAAAGCAATCGCAAAGAAGCATCTTGAGCATTTCCGATCGGCGTTGCTGCCACCCAGAGGAGACCATTCATACGAGTACTTTCTCACGCCAGATAAGGTTTCCCCATGTTGGCCCAATATGCCCTGCTCGAACGGCTCCATAGACGCTCGCTTCAATGGGGTCTTCAGGCTGCAATCTTGCTTGTGGGTGCCTACTTGCGCCTGGCCCATCTGAGCAGACCGAGCACTTTCATTTTCGACGAGCTCTACTACGTTAAAGGGGCCCAGCAATTCCTTAAGTATGGAGTTGAAGCCGATGGCGGCCAAGCTGTTTTTGTGGTTCATCCACCGATTGGTAAATGGGTCATTGCTCTAGGGATCCAGCTCTTTGGTGATTCTGCATTTGGTTGGCGTATAGCCGTTGCGCTCTTGGGCATTCTCTCGATCTTGCTTGTGGGTCGCATTGCATACTGGCTCTTTCGCAGTGAGAGCGCCGCAACTATCGCGTCTCTCCTTTATGCCGTCGATGCGCTGGCATTTGTTCATAGTCGCACCTCATTACTAGATTCCGTTTTGATTTTCTGGCTGATCCTGGCGTTCTACCTCATGGTGCGACCCACGAAAAACATCAATCTAAATTACGCCTTAGTATTCGCGGTACTTGGACTTGCGACCGCAACAAAGTGGAGCGGTGGTTATTTTGTGGCAGCATTCATTCTTTGGATGCTCATCAGCTCGTATCGCGCAGGAGCAAATCTCAAAGTAATCAGCGCTCGACTTACTCTTCCGGCTATTTCCATTGCGGTATATATCCTCTCTTGGTGGGGATGGTTCGCATCCAAGATTGGTTATGATCGCAATTGGAGTAATTCAAATTCATTCATTGGCACTTTGCGCAGCTTTATTCATTATCACTCCGAAATGATCCACTTCCACGTTCGCCTGCACACTCCTCATCCCTATATGGCAGAAGCTTGGTCTTGGTTACTTCTTAAACGTCCTACCGCTTTCTATTACTCATCGCCAACGGCTCCGGTAGGAACGTGTAAAAGCGGTACTTGCTCTGACGCCATATTGGCTATTGGGACACCCGTGCTCTGGTGGGGTGCAATTGCTGCCATCCTCTATGCGCTCTATCGCTTTCTTGCCACACAAGATGAGCGAGTGGCTCCACTGCTGTTGGCACTTGCAGCTGGAATAGTTCCTTGGTTATTCGTTGGCCAGCGGACTATTTTCTTCTTCTACGCAATCGCCCTTGCGCCATGGTTAGTTTTGCTCGTTGTGTATGCAATCATGAGGAGCCGAAATCATCTGCTTGGACAAATTCTTTCCTCGTTCTTTCTCATCGCAGTAGTCGTGAATTTCCTCTACTTCTTGCCTATTTTGGATGCCCAACCGTTGCCATACGACCAGTGGCACGCGCGAATGTGGTTAGTGAGTTGGATCTAGCAATATCTCAGAGTGGAGCTGAGGGGATTCGAACCCCTGACCCCCTCATTGCGAACGAGGTGCGCTACCAACTGCGCTACAGCCCCTTGGTGAACCTAGGTTAGCAGGGGCGTAGCAGCGGGAGAATTACTCTCCTGCAGCTCGTGCTTCGCGGAGAGCCTCGGTCGCCTCTTCGGCTGCCACTTGATCAAAGACTTGATCGCGACCTGGAGCGATAGCAGCTAATCGAGCCTCTTCGGCAGCTTTCTGTGCCGCACTCCACGCCCCCGGTTTAGTGAGGTCGATGGTGCGTATCGGTCGTACTGCTTTTGGCGCAGTTACATATGTGGGTATTGGTACTGCAACTGGATTCCAAGATTCGTTAGTTGGTGTTTCGACTCGAATAGCTGGCCTAGAAACCACATGCACAGTGGTTGATTCTGCAGGCGTAGAAGAAGGCGTTTGAAATGAGCGTTGGAAGGCAACTTGCGTCGGTTCGATCTTCACCTTTTCGCGTCGACTTTCAGCACGGCGAGCCTGGAGATGAACGACTTCAGCGCGTCGAACAGTTACGAAAAAGTATCCAGCGCCGATGAGAGGAAAGAGTGGAAGGAGCAGAGATGTAGCGCCTGCAATGCCAGAGATCAGCGTTGCAAAGAATGAACCCACCAAAATTGCATAGGTACTCTTTCGGCGGCGAATCATCATCGCGCGCGCCTCCGCTCTCTCAACGTCAGTCAGGGGAATTTCTGCGATGGTGCCACGAGAAACGACCCGCATAGCGCTGCGATATCGCTCTACCGAGCGGGATTCACTGGCTTGATCGTGGCGACGTAGCCAAGCGGGTACGAAATAGGCGATCCAGAGCACAACGACGATTGCGTAGATCAGACCGGACCCCATGATCACTCAAGGTAAACCTCAGGGTTGTGAAAAGCGTGGATTGCGCCCGGTGTGTCGGATTTGTGCCTTATATTTCGTCGGCCGGATTAAATCTCACAAATGTGAGGTGGTCACGCCATCCGCCATCGATATGGATGTAGGAACTTCGACTTCCTTCGAGAGTAAACCCGGCTTTAATGGCAACTCTTTGCGATGCAAGGTTCTCGGGGCGCATATTGATTTCAAGCCGATGCAATTGCAGGACTGAAAAGCAGTGGTCAGCCAAGATCTGCACCGCTCGCGTCGTCAATCCCCGACCGGTAAATGATTGATCGATCCAATACCCGATATGGGCACTACGCATGGCACCAAATGTGATCGAGCCGAGTGTCACTTGCCCAATTAACTCACCTTGATATTCAAGCGCGAAGGGCAACATCGCTGACGATCGCGCTTGTCCATCCAGGTATCTCACTAAAGCAGGGTAGGAATTGATCCGCGGCTCTTGAGCGTTGTGCGGAAGCGTCGCTTCCCAAGGCGCTAACCAAGAATCATTGGCCTCACGGAGTGCGATCCACTTCTTTCGGTCGCCGCGCTTGAGTGGACGAAGGGAGAGGTCGCCATCATCGAGGCGATACGGCCACTTCAGTGGTCTCCACCTTTCATCTGATCGATTGCGTGGAGCAATATGGGTGAGAGTACGCGAATTGCATCACGGGCAGCACCTGCGGAGCCAGCGACGTTAATGATGAGCGTCTCCTTTGAGATGCCTGCAACGGCTCTTGAAAGCGACGCCGTGGGAATTCCTTGTGTAATGCCATCAATTCTGAGTGCTTCAGCAATTCCTGGAAGTGATTTCTCAATAAATCGTGATGTCATCTCGGGCGTAAGGTCTCGCGGTGTTAACCCCGTTCCACCGCTGGTAATAATGAGCTCCACCTTGCGGTTAATGGCTTCAGATAATGCTTCACCAACAGGCTCTCCGTCATCGACGACTACAAGTTCTACCGAGAAACCCAAATCGCGCAATCCCTGCGCCAAAATGGGACCACTTGTATCTTCGTAAATCCCCTGAGAGGCGCGGTGCGATGCAACAATGACAAGAGCGTTACTCACGATTCCACTC
>RGER01000050.1 GCA_009917815.1 Actinomycetota bacterium | reverse complement strand
AGAACAATGGAACGTTCTGCCGCTTCCCGGGAGTTTAACCGAGGCGCTAGACCTGATGGATGCGGATCCGGTCGTTCGGTCCTGGATGCCTGAAGTCATGTATGACTCTTACGTTTCGGTGAAACGCCTCGAAGTTGAACTCATGGCTGGTTTGGATCCAGCGGAAGTGTGCGAACGATACGCGCGAGTGTATTAAGCGAGCTTTTCTATTTGGGAACCATGGCAAGAATGCGTGCAGGAGAACCTGACCCATCTACCAGCGGTAAGACACCAATGAAGACAGTAGCGCCGGTAGGTGGTACAGATTTGAGGTTAGTGAGATTCTCAATGTGCCACACATTGTGAGGGAGTGTGACGTGTGAGTGCACTGGGAAGTGAGTATCTACTCCGCGATCAATTCCTAAAGTATCTAGACCGATTCCGACAACTTTGCGTTCGTTAACAAGGAACTCGCTGGCTTCCACACCAAATCCGGGGAAGTGCATGCCATCTTTGTGAATCCCATATTTTTCTGGATCTGAGTAAAAGTCTTCCCAGCCAGTACGTAGCAAAATAACTGAGTGGTCAGGGATGCGCCCGTGCTGCTTCTCCCATTCGATGACAGTTTTCAACTCTAAAGCACCATCGGGATTGCCGGCGATATCGCCGGAAGCATCAATCATGATCGCAGGGCTGATCAGCGATTGAAGTGGAAGTTTATCGACAGTGCCATGACCTTCGACAAAGTGACATGGTGCGTCCACATGCGTGCCGCTATGTTCGTAGAGGTGAACGAGGCGCGCAAAGTACCCATCGTGGGCGACCGTTACAAGAGTGTCGGCTTGAGGAGCCGGTGCACCCGGCCACATCACTGTGGCCGGGCCCAACGGCAAGGTTAAATCAACAACCGTGTAGCTACTGTTCATTTTGCAATTATTGCATATCCGTCTCAATGAGATTCTCATCAGCATTGATTCGGTCGCCCATCTTCTTGGTCAACTTGGGAGCCGCGATGACTGCGATCACGCCAATGAGCAACCAAGCGATAGTGATGATGTCGTAGCCCTGACCAGCACCGGTTGTGGGTAGCGGCCACACGTTGCGATAGAAGGTGTACCCCACCATGAGGAGACCAAGGATTGGAATGATGATCTCGTAACGAGGGACTCGTTGCTTGCCTGAGAAGAAGAGGAACTTGATTGCTCCGATTGTGGCTAAGCCATAAACGATCAGCAGGATCAGTGTTCCGATGACCCCCGAACCTACGAATACATCGAAGGCAGCGGCATTGAACATGAGTCGCCAAGCGATGGTGAAGACCGCGACCGCGCCGCCAACCCAATAGACAGCGGTCGTCGGCACCTTGGTCTTGGCGGAGACCTTTGCGAAGGTGGAGATCTCAGCATCACGTCCGAGTGCAAAGAGCATGCGTGCGGCGCCTACTACGCAAGCTAGTAGGCAACCCATCGCCGAAATTGTGACGCCGAGTGTAATGATGACACCCAACCAATCTCCGACGTAACTCTTGCCAAGATCGCCGAGAAGAGAACCTGATCCTACGAAATTCTTCATTCCCTCTGCGTTTGCACCAAAGCCCATCACTTCAACAGCAGTAACGACGGTGAAGTAGATACCACCAAAGATCACAACTCCCAGCATTGCCTTAGGAATATCCCTCCGAGGCGCATGGGCCTCTTCGCCCATAGTTGCTGCTGCCTCAAAGCCAGCGAATGAAAGGAAGCCGAAAACAACCCCGAGGAAGACAGTGCTGAAGTCTGCACCTGCAGGCACAGTAAAGACGCTCATAGTGAACGTCTCACCGTGAGGGGCATTGCCAGAGAGAATTTTCACGAGTACCACAATGACGGTAAGCAAAATGAGTGCAACAGTCAGACCTTCAACGATGAGAAGTAGACGCGTTCCTCGCTTCACGGATGTCACTGCAAGAGCCACGATGAGTACTAGCCCAAGTCCTCCGATAATGAAGGGAAGTGCTACACCAGGCTCATCCACGATCCCAAGTTGCTTAAGCAGCGCAGAACCGAAGACGCCGGTAGCCATCGTGCTTACTACGGAATAGAACGTATAAGTTCCCAGTAATCCCCAACCCGCAATAACACCAGGGCGAGCACCAAGAGTTTTACCCACTAATCCGTAGACCGATCCTGCATGGTTGAAAGATTGAGTAAGGCGGATAAATCCATAGCTCACCAGAACGATTCCGATAGCCGCGATAAGGAAGGCAAGCGGTACGGCAGTGCCTACGACGCTCGCGGGGCCTTGCGGGTTGATATTTGCCGCCATTGATGGGGCCATGAGCGCAATTGAAATGCCGATGACCTCCCAAATGGTGAGGCTCTTTGAAAGTTTTTGATCGGCTTGGTGCATGAACGCATCTCCTCGACTGTCACGGGCGGCTGAGTTAGCCACCAACTCGGTCAAGTATCGCTAACTTAAGGGCAAATAGAAGGCATTTCGTCGACTTATTCTCAAGCCCCGCGAAATTCCTAGTGGGAAGGTGGATATGGAGTCTTCAACAAAATGTAGATCTCAACGAAGAGGTCGAGTGGTGACTTCTCCGGTAGCGCGCTCAACCTGCATGAGTGAGTAATTAGCCACCGGAGTACCCACGCCGGAGCGCACTCCAGAGGACCACGCTGAAAAGATCCCGTTCTCACTCCGCCAGGAAAGGTCGTAGTAGTCAGCCGGTTGTGAAGGCGGGCGATTCTCTGGCTTAAAGGCAGCCACGATGAAGAGATGATCTGAAGTTAACAAGAAAGCGTTGAGGCTCGAATAACGTACCTCTTGAACGTCAGTCAGGAATTTCTGGTAGGCGCCTACAAGATCACCACCATTACTTTGAAGATTAGTAATTATTGCCGCGAAGTATTGTTCGGAATCTCCTTCGCCCTCAAGAGAATTAAAAAGTGGATCACTGATAAGTCCGCGAAGTGTTGTACCACGCTCGATCCCACCATTATGAATAAATGCCATTTCACCGAGTGGAGTTGTCTTAACAAATGGATGAGTATTAGGGATGCAAACCGGGATAGCTTCGGTTGCCCATCTCAGGTGAAGGATCGCATCCGTACTCTTTGCAACATCAATAGTCGAAGCTTGGAAGGCTGCTGATTCGTCGCGATGACGTTGCACGATTCCATGCTCATCACACCAGGCCATACCCCAGCCATCCTCATGAAGTCGGCTGAGTTCTATCAGGTTTGGCTTATCTTCACCTAATGCTTCAGCCGGAGTTAATGCAGAGGGAGAATGCCATGCGAAGAGTCGACACATATAAGAGATCCTAGGTGATTAGAAGGTAGAGAAGGTATTCAAACGTGCCCACTCATCGCCCATGAGCGATGCTTTTTCATTCTCTGCTCTTCGCGTGGCGAGATATGCCCGCGTCATTAGTTCACCGAGACCATCGGTGAGCACAGAATCAGACTCGAGCGCGCTCAATGCCTCTAATTGAGATGAGGGAAGTGGCCGGATATCGCAAGCCACTCGTTCTTCTTCCGAGAGGAATACTGGATCGCGATGTGCAGGCTTGGGCGAGACCAGGTTTCTCTTCACACCATCTAGGCCCGCCCAGATGAGGCCAGCAAGTGCTAAGTACGGGTTAGTGGAGCCGTCACAGGCCTTGAGTTCTAAGTTAATAGATTCCATCTCGCGGCCAGTAAAGGGACTTGCGACGCGCACGGCACATTCACGATTGTCATAACCCCAAGAGATTGTGTTACCAGCCCAAGAGTGCGGTTTGAGTCGATGGTAAGAGACGTACGAAGGACAAGTAAGCGCCAAAAGTGCGGGCAAATGGTCGAGAACACCGGCAACAAAAGATTTTCCGAACTCTGAAAGCTTTGTGGGCTCTTCGGGGTTGTAAAGAAGATTCACACCTTGAGATTTCGACCACAGCGAGAAATGTAAGTGTGCCCCGGATCCGATTCCATCAGCGAATGGTTTGGGTGCCAAGGATGCTAAAAGGCCATGTTGAACTTCCGTGGTGCCACGAACTGTGTCACGGAACTTAAGGTGTAGATCGGCCGCTCGTAGAGCCTTGTCATATTTGATTGCAATTTCTTGTTGGCCTGGGCCATATTCGTTTATAGCCTGTTCAACAACTATCCCCTGTGCAACCAGGTTGTCAACGATGTCATAAACCACTGAACTTGCTCGATCTAATCCTGCGCTCGAATAGCAGGGACCGTTTTGCCAAGGCACTGGGCCATCAAGACTTTGTTCGGCTATGTAAAATTCGCTTTCAAATGCAGCCATCACTTCAATATCTAGTGCAGCAGCGTCTGCGATTGCTCGCTTCAATACCGAACGAGTACAACCTCCCCAGTCGCTCCCGTCTTGTTCTTTCAAGTCACAGAAAACTCCGACGGTCTTATCAACCCAGGGCAAAATGGTGAATGAGTCAAGGTCTGGAGTGATCCTTACTTCACCTATGGGCTCCATGCCATCTACTGCAATCAAATCTTCAAATAGATTGACGGCGTTCTGGGCACGAGTAAGGCCCACGCCTTCAGTGACTTTCCCAGCAAACTGTGAGCCATGAACAGTCTTAGCCCTAATCACGCCTGCAAGATCGCAATAGAGAAAGCGGGCAATACGAATATTCTCTGCGGCAACGAGTGCAACTGCTTCTTCCTTCTTCACAAGCTCTCCTGGGGTTAGGCTCTACTCCATGAGTATGACAATAGCGGCAGCACCTGAGGAAGTGGCTGAACGAATTCTCCTTCCTGGTGATCCGATGCGGGCCAAGTGGATCGCCGAGAACTACCTCACGGACGCTCGGCAGTTCAACGCGATTCGAGCGATGTATGGGTTTACTGGCACTTTTAACGGTGTTCGAGTTTCAGTGATGGGCAGCGGGATGGGTGCACCTTCCATGTCGCTCTACCTTCATGAACTTTTCATGGATTACAACGTGCAAGTAGCTATTCGAATCGGAACCTGTGGCGCTATTCAAGATGCTGTGAAAGTTGGCGACCTCATCTTGCCGATGACTGCCTCGACTGACTCTGGGATCAACCGGCGCACTACAAATGGTTTAGATTTTGCCCCTCCCGCAGATTTTGCTTTACTCAAGCACGCACATTCACTTGCCGTGAAAGTTCCTGTTCACGTGGGGAGTGTTGCATCGATGGATATGTTTTATGACACCACAGATTCCACAGACCGACTTCGTGATCATGGTGTCCTTGCGCTTGAGATGGAAACAAGCGCGCTCTATTCCTTGGCCGCTCGAAAGCGTCGCCGTGCGCTTTCAATCCTTACAGTCACTGATCATCTCAATACTCATGAAGCAATGAGTGCGCAAGCCCGAGAAAGTACGTTAAATGACATGGTGGAATTGAGCTTAAACACAATAGTCTCAGGGCAGATTTGATGATGAAGAAGCTGCTCACGGTTCTCTCGATTGCGCTTGTATCATTCTCTCTTTCTCTCACATTTGCACAGGCAGCCACTATTAAGCCTGGATCGGCATGTAAGAAGTCAGGCGCCACATATATACAAGGTGGAACCAAATACACCTGTGTCGTGGTGAGTAAGAAGTTGATGTGGAAAGTACTGATACCTACTTCGAGTCATACGCACGTAGCGACACCGACATCAAACCCCACTCCATCGACAAGTGCGTCCGCTCAAAGTGTGGATGCAGAGTTAAATACTCCGGAGTACACGCCTAGCCCGCCAGAGGGTGGAAGCGATGATTATCGCTGTTTTCTGTTGGATCCTAAATTCACTTCAGATACTTTTCTTAGGGCCGTGACGATCGCTCCCAATAATTTAGAAGTATCACACCATGGAATTCTCTATAAAGTTGACTCTGCTAATACTGCTGCTACCAAATTAGTTGACTCACAATCTAAAGAACCGGGTTGGTCTTGCTTCGGTGACACGGGAATTCCCGGAGCTACAGCGTTCAGCCCAGCAGCCCCCTCAAGTTGGGTCTCTTTCTGGGCGCCAGGCGGCGACTTTAAGGAGTATCCGGCGAACACGGGGATGAAGATCAAGGCCGGAGATCAATTCATTTTGCAATCACATTTTCACCTCAGGGGCGAAGCAAAGCAGAGCGCCTCAATGAAAGTTTCTCTCTCACTTGCCCCAGCAGGCGCTCAGACTAATGAACTCAAAACACTCCTCATTGCTGCTCCGATTGAATTGGCATGTACTGCATCGGAGAAAGGTCCTTTGTGTACGCGTGATGCAGCCCTTGCTGACCTGGCAAAGCGCACTTCAGCAAAGGCAGCGCTTCAAGAGAGCGCACTCCTTTATATTTGCGGCAAGGATCCTAGAAATCCTGTCGCCAGTAATACTTCAGAGTGCACGAACACGCTGTCTTCGCCGACCACGATCTATGGCGCGACTGGTCACATGCATCAACTCGGACGCACGATCAAAATTAGCTATATAAATAAGATGACTGGCGCAACTACGAATCTCTCTGTAAGAGATGTATGGGATTTTGATAATCAGAAAACGGATTGGCAAGCAAAACCTATACAGGCGAGCCAAGGCGACCAGATCAAAGTGACGTGTACCTATGATGTGAGTTTGCGCTCGAAACTCCCTGAGTTTAGGGATTTATCGCCGAACTATGTTGTCTGGGGCGAAGGCACTAGAGATGAAATGTGCCTAGCAATCATTAATTACACCAACTAGTTTTTGTTTGCTACTTTCGACTGCGCCAAATGGATAAGCCCCACAGGATCAAAGGAATTTGTAATGGGAGCCGCACATAAGCAATTGCTTGCTCCCAAAAAGATCTATGGCGCCAGAGCCAGGCCATGTAGAGATTTCCAGGAAAGACGGCGACAAAGAGAAGAGCGGCGAGTAAGCCGCCTCGTGGTGAGGTTTTTGCATTAAGAACGAGAAGCCCGATTGCAATTTCAAAGATGCCACTGGAAACAGTCCAGAATCGTGCAGAGAGCGGTAGGAAGTGCGGAATGATCGCGTCAAAGAACTTTGGATTAACCAAGTGCGCGATACCGGCAAAGAGTAGGAAAGCGGCGAGAATACGTGCACTATTTGAAGTCGTCATTTGACTAAGGTAGTCCAGTGAAGTCTCGTCAGCACCTCCCGCTCCTCGGCGCGCTCATGTCGCTTGTCCCAGTGACGATTGACGCCTACCTCCCGGCGCTGCCGCTGATCGAGCAAGACTTCGGGAGCACCACAACCTTTATCCAGTACTCGGTCATGGCCTGCCTATTGGGCTCGGCAACCGGACAGCTCTTTGTGGGAAGTATCAGTGACTCCTACGGGCGTCGCCCGACGCTCTTTTGGGGCCTCTCACTCTTTACGCTCGCCTCTCTAGCTTGCGCTTGGGCACCCTCGATCTCAATTTTCTTACTACTGCGCTTTCTACAAGGAGTCACGAGCTCGGTGGGGACCGTGATGTCGCGAGCGGTGGTACGTGATTTGTTGGATGGGAATTCCGCAGCGCGGGCTTACTCAGCTTTGATGATCATCATGGGGGTGGCTCCCATCGTCTCGCCAATCATCGGCTCAACACTTCTTGGCTTTGCTTCTTGGCGCAGCATCTTCTACTTCCTCGCCTTCTTCGGTTTGATTCTGATCTCGTTAGTTCTCATTACGCTTCCGGAAACGCTTCCGAAAGAGCGGCGGATTCCAACAAATCGCGCAGCCAAGCGTGAGGCACGGAGTTTAGTTTTTCGTGATCCGCTCTTTCGTATGTCAGTGCTGGCTTCAGCATTTGTCAATGGCACATTGCTGGTCTATCTCTCCACGTCTACCTTTGCGTTGCAGCGAGCTTTCAATATATCGCCGCAACTTTTCTCGATACTTTTCGCAGCGAACTCCGTTGGCATCATTGCGGCTGGTCAGAGTAATCGTCGCCTGCTGCTGAACTATGGACCGGCTACTATGTTGCGCTTTGGCTGCGCTTGGGGCGCCTTCTGGGGATTACTTCTTGCTCTTTACTCGCACACCAATCAACCACGGCTCTGGGTCTCGGTAGCGCTCTTGCTTCTCACAATGAGCACTATCGGATTTGCGTTCGCAAATTGCATTGCACTTGCCACTCATCATCATGCAGCGCGGGCAGGAACGGCGGCGGGATACTTTGGCGCGAGCCAAACATTCCTCGGCGCAATCTTTGCGGCCGGCGCCAATGCCGTGAGTGCGACCTTTACTGGCATGGCCTACGAACTCTTCATTCCGATGGCAATTGCCGCCCTCGTGATTATTCCGTTCTTACCGCGTTACGCCCCAACCTTTGTAAGAGCCGCTAACTCTTGAGAAGTGAGCTGCGGAGTGGGTAGCAAGTCATCAAGCTGCGAAGCGATGCGGGCACTGGCAATTGGAGCCACAATAGATTCTTGAGCTCGCAACCACGCAAGAGCGACCGAGGCAATCGGTGCTCCATGTGCTTTACCAATTTCCTCAAGCATCGCCAAGGTGTTCCAGCCACGATCGTTTGCGTAGCCCTCTACTCCAGATGCTCGAACACTTTCTACGGTAACCCCAGGGCGATATTTGCCGGTAAGAAATCCGCGGGCGACACCATAGAAAGGAAGCACGCCGATCTTGTTCTCCGCGCAGAAAGAGCGGTATGAAGTGGGTAACTTATCTTGATCGAGCAAGTTAAACCACGTTTGTAACGCCACATAAGAAGCCAATCCATTTGCCTTGCTTATGTTGAGTGCCTCTTGGAGTCGCTCCTGGGTGTAATTACTTGCACCTAGTGCTCGCACCTTGCCGCTCTTTACGGCGACATCAAAAGCTCCCAAAGTTTCTAGTAGCGGTGTCTCTTGATCATCTTGATGCGCGTAATAGAGATCGATGTAATCGGTACCAAGGCGTGCGAGCGAATCATCGAGCGCCGCTGCGATATTGCCTGCAGAGAGCCCCTTTCGCGTATCGAGCATGGCGACCTTAGTGGCAATGATCATCTGATCGCGATTCTTTCGGGCCTTCATCCAGGCGCCGATAATGGTTTCACTCTCTCCACCAACATTGCCAGGCTTCCATTGGCTATACACATCTGCGGTATCAATAAAGTTCCCACCGGCCGCAGCGTACTTATCGAGCACTTCGAAGGATTCCTCCTTTGAGGCGCCCCATCCGAATGGATTTCCGCCTAAGCAGAGAGAGGAAACTGCAAGATTGCTACTTCCGATGTTTTTCATGAAGAGTGCCTTTCCAAGAGATTGTGATACTTACGGATTTGAATAAAGCCAATAATCCAAATTGGATAGAGTGCCAAGAAAGCAATCTTAAAACTCAGGAGTGTGTATTCACCAAAGAATTGCAAGATTATTCCCACGCCGAGCATGGCGAGTAGAGTTGAGTAGAAACCCGCTGCGTTGATGATGCCATCTGCGGTCCCCATACTCTCTAATGGAATATTTTTTCTGGCATGCGCGAATCCAATGAGTGACGCTGGGCCGCCGATAGAAATTACTGCCATCAACGCATAGAGCAGTAGGTGAGGGGCTCGCCCCGGCCAGAGGAGAACGAGAGTCCACGTTGATGCAATTACAAGGCAGACTGAATAAGAGAGTCGGTCTAGGTCGTTTGGGAATCTGCCAATTAAGTACCCGAGAGCAAGTCCAGCGAGCGCGCCAGAGATCACAATGGTGCTGAGCGAGGTACTCGCTTCACTCTTAGTGAATCCTTCAGCTTTGACGAGAAAGGGAACCCCCCAAATAAGTGAGAACATGTTTGCCGAGAAGGGACTACTCCAGTGTGACCAGAATCCGATCTTGGTCGCAGGATGCGCCCACGTACGTTTCACTCGATCAACCAAGTCTTGGCGCGTGGGCCAACTATTGATAAGTAGCTCTGGATTCCGATCGCGGATGATGAGATATGAGAACGTTCCTACGATGACCGAAGTCAGCGTGAGAATTGTGAAAGAAAATGTCCAGCTTTGGTGGCGAAGAATAAATGCAAACGGAATTGCTGAGAGCAGTTGTCCAATCCACCCCAGCAAACCAATGATCTGAGTCATCATGGCGTTTCTCGATGGTGGAAACCATGAGGTGGTTACTCGAAGCACTGAAATAAATGTCATGGCATCACCAAGGCCGACGATGGTGCGCCC
>RGER01000049.1 GCA_009917815.1 Actinomycetota bacterium | reverse complement strand
CGACGGTAACGGTGCGCTTACCCGTAGGAAGCGGTGGCGGAGTATCACGACCAGCGAGCCGATTCGGCGAGGAGCGAGTCGATGAGAATGCGGATGCCACTTGGCGCCACTCAATCAGCTCCTCAGGAATCTCCTCAAGGAATCGGGAGGGCGGGTTGTAATTGGGAGAGCCCCACGTGGAACGAGCCGATGCGCGCGACAGATAGAGATGTTCACGAGCGCGCGTTAACCCAACGTATGCCAGGCGACGTTCTTCTTCAATTTCACCGGGTTCCATCAGAGAGCGCGAGTGCGGGAAGATTCCTTCTTCCATACCAGTGAGGAAGACGACCGGAAATTCCAAACCTTTAGCAGTGTGCAGCGTCATCAAAGTAATGACACCCTCTTCGTTATCCGGAATTTCATCCGCATCAGCGACAAGAGAAACTTGCTCAAGGAAAGCCAACAACGTAGGTCGATCCACATCTGGATCTGCATCGGCTTCAAAGTTGGCATCAAACTCGTGGGCTACCGCTACAAGTTCTTCCAAGTTCTCGATTCGCATCTCATCCTGCGGATCGCTACTGGCCGCTAATTCTTGGATGAGTCCCGACTGTTCGAGGACGGCTTGCGCAACTGCACCAGCAGTCAGTCCGCTCTCCACCAGTGTGCGCAGAGCATGAATCATGGAAGTGAATGTGTCGATGGTAGATACCGCGCGAGCCGGCAGACCTGGTGCGTTACTCGCGCGACAGAGTGCACGCCAAAAAGATGTCTGCTCCATTTGCGCAAGGGCATCGATGCTTGCCAACGCACGATCACCAAGTCCACGTTTGGGTGTATTAATAATGCGGCGTAGCGAGACTTCATCGTTGGGGTTATTCACCACCCGCAGATATGCCAGCAGATCCTTAACTTCCTTGCGTTCATAGAATCGCACTCCACCGACCACCTTGTACGCGATTCCACTTCGCATGAAGATTTCTTCAAAGACCCGGGATTGCGCATTGGTGCGATAAAAGAGCGCTATGTCGCTTGGCTTTACCGAGCCACGGCACATCTCTGTTATTTCTTTTGCTACGAAAGAGGCTTCGTCGTGTTCATTCTCGCCAACAAATCCAATGATTGCCGAACCTGCGCCACTTTCAGACCAAAGATTCTTTGGTTTGCGCTCACGGTTCTTAGAAATCACAGAGTTAGCCGCCGAGAGAATATTTTGTGTAGAACGGTAATTCTGTTCCAGGAGTACGGTGCGCGCTCGCGGATAATCTTCTTCAAATTGCAGAATATTTCGGATTGTGGCGCCGCGGAAGGCATAGATCGATTGATCAGCATCGCCGACCACGCAGAGCTCTGCAGGAGGAATGGCATCGCTCTCACTACCCACAAGTTGGCGGACTAATTCGTATTGCGCGTGGTTAGTGTCCTGGTACTCATCGACCAGCACGTGTTTGAAGCGATGTCGGTAGCGATCGCGAACAAGTGGATTGGTTTGTAATAAACGAACCGTATTTGAAATCAGGTCATCGAAATCCATTGCATTGGCGCCTTCAAGACGCGCTTGATATCGCTTATAGGCATCAGCGCACATACTTTCAATATGGTTCGTGGCCCGACGCGCGTACTCCTCCGGATCGATCAATTCATTTTTGGCCGCACTCACCAGATTGGAGAATTGTCGAGGTGGGTAGCGCTTGGGGTCTAGATCCAAGTCTTTGCATACAAGCGCCATCAACTTCTGGCTATCTGATTGGTCATAAATTGAAAACGATGACGAGAAACCCGCGGCAGCTGCATCTCCGCGGAGGATACGGACGCAGGCAGAGTGGAAGGTGGAGACCCAAATGGAACGGGCGTTTCGTAGGGAGTGGGAAGGCGAGAGCTCATTGACGAGCTCCACCACACGTTCGCGCATCTCTCCGGCTGCTTTGTTGGTGAAGGTGATGGCCAAAATCTCATGGGGTTCGGCCGCGCCCGTTGCCAGTAAGTAAGAGATTCGCCTGGTGAGCACCCTGGTCTTGCCGGAGCCCGCGCCGGCGACAATGAGAAGAGGCGAGCCTGAATGCGTCACCGCATCCCGTTGCGCCGGGTTCAAACCGGCGAGCAAATCTTCCCTCACGGAGCGCGAGCCTAGTCGCTCGCCTAGGATGTGCGGGTGAGCGAAGTAAGTAACGAGGGTATCGAGCGTGTCCTAGTGGTCACCGCGCATCCAGACGATGTGGATTTTGGCGCCGGTGGCACGATCGCGGGCTGGGTTAAAGCTGGGATTCATGTCTCCTACTGCATCTGCACCAATGGTGACCAGGGTGGAAACGACGACGAAGTCCCGCGAAGCGAGATTCCCGGGATTCGCCAAAGCGAACAACGCGCCGCCGGCAAAGCCCTCGGAGTGGAAGAGATTACTTTCCTCAATTACGTCGATGGATGGTTACAACCGACCATCGAACTCCGGAAATCGATTGTGCGCGCTATTCGAATTGCACGACCCGATCGCATGGTCATCCAATCTCCAGAGCGTAATTGGGAACGCATCGGCGCCAGCCATCCCGACCATATGGCCGCCGGGGAAGCTGCGATCCAGGCCATCTATCCAGACGCACGCAATCCATTCGCTTTTCCTGAATTGCTTGAAGAAGAAGGTCTGCAACCGTGGACCGTTCGCGAGGCATGGGTCATGGGCTCACCTGCCACTAATCACTTTGTAGACACCACCGAGTTCTTTGAACAAAAGATCGAAGCTCTCAAGGCACACCACAGTCAGACAGCTCACATGGATGACATGCCCGGCATGGTACGCATGTGGGGCGAAAGGATTGCAAAAGCGAACGGCTTACCTGACGGTCGGACGGCCGAGGCTTTTAAGATTGCCATTACTGCGTAACTTTGCGCTCCGAAATTATCGTTCGCTTCACAAGCCGATCATGTTCCATCCAGTGCCACGTTCGAAATTTAGCTTGTCTATCGTGCGAGAGCTGGATCAATTCGTATAAATAACCATGCGGATCAGATCGGTATCGCCATGTGAGGACGATCGACAACTCATCTACCTGACTCATTTCTCCAACGATTCGCTCTGTATCAAAGTAGCAAATTCCATCCCGCACGAAGCCTGCAAAAGTGAATTCTTCGCAGCGACCATCGGCCCAGGTGTAGGTGTTTACCTGCACTATGTCTGATGAACCATCTTCAGGAATCCAACAATTTAAATGTGAGGCATGTCGATCGATGATCTCCCCATCTTTTCCTAGATGGATGTACTCGCCTTCCCATACCCCGATATGGTCTTTCAGGATCGGCATACCAGCAATTGCCGCTCGAAAAGATGTCATCCGCTCTCTCTCAGTTCTACCTCTATGCCCGCCGGCCCCTCGATGACATTTTCAGAAATGATGCGGCATTCGAGTTCAACAAATTTCGCGAGAGTTTGTGCGAGACCCCGCTCGGGAAACCGATCATCTCTTCAAAGACTTCGCCCTGCATGACGCCATCGAAGAGCAAAGTCATGCCCCCGGCGTCACGAAAGAAGGCGATTGCCTGATCAACATCTTCAACCACAACCACGACTGTGTGAAGTTCGCCGTGTTGACGAGTCGAATTCTGTTCCAGAGCTGGAGCAGGTTGGCGCGGACCATCACTTCCCACTTCTGGAAGAGTCCACCACACATGATCGCTACCGAGGGCAATTGCCTCGCGCATCTCTCCCCCACCGTAAGGGTACGAAACAAGTGGCCGCGGCTTTCCCCCAGCTTCTTCGATTCGCTTCAAAGTCGATGTGAGATCACGTGAGTACATACCCAAGAGACGAGGACCAAGATCCCATACCTGGGGGGCGATACCTTCACGCGCACGTACCTCGCGCAGACGAATCTTTCCACTGGGCGAATTGAGAACTCCGAGGAGGATGGAGTCGCTTTCATTCGCCAGCATGTGTAGATCGAATGCACCGATATAGAACTTAGCCGATGCCTCGATATCGACAACGTGGACGACGACTTCGTCGATACTCAAAAAGGACATCGTTACTCCCACTCAATCGTGCCGGGCGGCTTGCTCGTCACATCAAGTACTACCCGGTTAACATCACGCACTTCATTGGTGATGCGCGTCGAAATCTTTTCAAGGACGTCATAAGGCAGTCGACTCCAGTCGGCAGTCATCGCATCTTCACTCGAGACTGGACGAAGTACGATCGGGTGGCCGTAGGTGCGACCATCTCCTTGCACCCCAACACTTCGTACTTCTGCGAGAAGCACGACAGGGCATTGCCAAATTTCGCCATCTAGTCCCGCGCGAGTGAGCTCTTCGCGGGCAATGGCATCAGCCGCACGCAAAATTTCCAGTCGGGGCTCGGTAACCTCCCCGATGATTCGAATTCCTAATCCCGGGCCAGGGAATGGCTGGCGTTGCACAATGGCAGCGGGTAGTCCGAGTTCGGCACCGACTTGGCGCACTTCGTCTTTGAAGAGCGTGCGCAACGGCTCGATCAAGGCAAACTTGAGGTCCTCCGGAAGTCCACCCACATTGTGATGGCTCTTGATATTGGCAGTGCCGGCTCCTCCGCCCGATTCCACGACATCGGGGTAGAGCGTCCCCTGTACGAGGAAATCCACTGGTTCGTCTTTCGAAATATCGCGCGCAGCTTGTTCGAAGGCGCGGATGAATTCACGACCGATGATTTTGCGTTTCGTTTCTGGATCGGTAACTCCAGCAAGCTCGGCAAGGAACTTCTCGCGCGCATCGACCACATGAAGATTTACACCAGTAGCGGCCACGAAGTCGCGCTCTACTTGTTCGGCCTCCCCTTGACGAAGTAAGCCATGATCCACGAAGACACAAGTGAGTTGTGATCCGACAGCTTTTTGTACCAATGCGGCAGCAACTGCAGAATCCACTCCACCAGAAAGCCCGCAGATAACCCGCTTCTTGCCAACTAAGGATTGAATCTTTTCTACTTCGGTAGAAATCACATTTCCCATCGTCCACGATGGCTTGAGTCCAACGACGTCGATGAGCCAGCGCTGGAGAATCCGTTGTCCAAATTCACTATGGAGAACTTCTGGATGGAATTGCACACCCGCCGAACGTGTAGTGAGATTTTCAAAAGCCGCGATGGGTGCACCCGCGCTCTTTGCTGTGATGCTAAAACCTGCCGGTGCTTGAGAGACGCTATCGCCGTGGCTCATCCACACATTAAACTTTTCTGGTAGATCAGCCAGCAGCTCGGATGGCCCTTCACGATGTAATTCAGTTCGACCAAATTCAGAGAGTCCCGTGTGCTCAACCGTGCCACCTAGCGCCTGTGACAAAAGTTGGAAGCCATAGCAAATGCCGAAGAGTGGAATACCAGCTCGGAGCACTTCGGCATCGACGCTCGGCGCGCCCGCGGCGTACACACTCGATGGACCACCCGAAAGAATAATGGCACTGGGACGCATCGCGAGAATAGCTTCTGCCGAGAGGTGATGGCCGACGATCTCGCTATAGACCCCCGCCTCGCGCACCCGGCGTGCAATCAACTGGGCATATTGGGCGCCGAAATCCACGACCAGGACTAACTCGCGCTCGCTCGGAGGTTTCGGATTCTTTGAGGTCACTGCCTTAGGCTATCGCCTCGATGAGAACCAACTGTCCGCCTCGCTTCAGGATTTCTGCCCTCCGCGCAGTGATCCTCATCGCTCTACTCATTTCCCTCTTTCCACGAGAGAGCGCGAGCGCACAGGGCGGAAGCTGTCTACTCCAGGACCGAAGCCCCACTTGGGTGGCGACCGAAAACATTAAGAGTGGAGACGCGCATTGGAGAGATCGCGTCGTGGTCGGATGGGTGGGCGATGGCACGATAATTCCGCTCAATCGCTACGCCACTAATACCTTTGCTGATGCCCAGAAAAAGAAGTCCAAGAAAGAGCCGCGCAAGGAGCGCATTCAAGGCTGGTTCGACAAGACCAGCGTCTCTTGCGGCGACTCCGTCGGCCTTCATCTCTCTGGAAGGAATAAGTCAGCAACCGTAACGCTCTACCGACTTGGTTACTACGGTGGGATAGGAGCGCGAAAAGTGTGGGAGATCTCTCTTGCCAATGTGCCACCGCAAGAGAGCGCCACTGTTACTGCCGCTCCCGAAAGAACAGTGAGTACCGAGTGGCCCGTGTCGGTTTCTATTCCCATCAGCAACCAAATGCCGCCGGGTGAATACGTAGCTCGACTCGACGATGGCGGACCAGCAACTTTCGCGCCGCTCCTCATCAAAGATGAATCCGCGCGCTCGCCCTTGGTATTAATTTCCTCAGTGCTCACGTGGCAGGCATATAACCATTTCGGTGGATACTCGCTTTACAAGGGCGCTGCACAAGATCACAGCACCAGATCGCGAGTTGTTTCTTTCGATCGACCTTATGACGGAAATGGCGCCGGCCAAATTTTCGTGCACGAATTTGGGGTGATCAAAACCGCAGAGAAATTAGGCCTCGACATCACTTATCTCACTGATTTAGATATCGATGCCAAACCCGCGCTGCTCAAGGAACATACGTCCATCATTTTCGGTGGCCACGCGGAGTACTGGACCCGCCCTATGAGAGGCGCTGTCCTATCCGCGCGTGACACCGGCACAAATATCATTGTGCTTGGCGCCAATACGGGCTACTGGAAAACGCGCCTACAAAACAATGGTCGGGAAGTCGCAGTCTGGCGCGATAATCTCGATCCCTACCGCTCCGATGCTCTGAAGGTGACAAACCAATGGCGAAATGGTCCTGCAGCACAACCTGAATCAGAAATATTAGGTTCTGCTTATGCGGGACTCGGCGTGAAGGCCAATTACCAAGTGGTGCGAAGTAGCGCTTGGCCCATCGCCGGCACAACCCTTAAAGCTGGCGCAATTATTAAGGGAGTCGTCGGCCGCGAAGTCGACTCGCCCGATCGCGATCCCGGACCTGGTGTGCAACTTGTGCTCAGTACAAATACCAAAGTGCGTGGTCGAGTAGAACGAGTAGGGATGACCTACTACACGACCAAATCCGGCTCCGGTGTATTAAACGCATCGACCGATGGTTGGGTGTGTTCCATCACCAATTCATGTAATTGGACTCGAATCACCAAAGAAAGCTCGCTCCAGGTTGAAGAAATTACCGCGCAGATTCTCAAGGAGTCAGCCAAAGGTCCTTTGGGAACTTTACATCCCGCCGTCATTGATATTCCTGCGGCTGCCCGATGAATAGGATGGGGCGTCGAGATTTTGTCAGCCCAACTATTTTCACTCTGTTGACGGATAGATCCAACTATGATTTCTTTAGCCGGAATCAGATTCTTAGATATCTACTCATTGGATTTAGAGATTAAAACTTTGAACTTCGCCATCCAGGAGAAAAATACTCTGCAAACCATTGAGCATAACTATCGTACTCAGCATAGAAATCTTCTACGGATACCCCAAACGTCTTTTCAAAACTTTGCCACCATCGGTTGGTGCGAGAAAGCGTGGCAGTAAAGGCCATGACTTTATCAATGCCATACTTACCGACTAAGTAGTGAATTGCTACTTTTCCTCGAGAATAGACCAATCTCGTTCGACATAACGCACAGTTAAATTCTGATCTCGTGAGTGAATCACCTTCTAATTCGGCCAATTTGGTGGTTCCAGAGAAAAACCCTCCTCCATAATCTGGGCTCGTTTGAGATTTTAGAAATCTCTCAAACTCAGCGAAGGTCCCTGCTTGTGCCGCAACACTTTCACCAATCATTTGTGCCTGACCTTCAATCCACCAAGCAGGCTGAGTTTGTGGAAAATCTGAGTTCACTTGCCAATGTACTAGGTGACCAGTTTCGTGGGCACCCATCAAAATTGAGGTCTTATCTTGATTTTCAGGATGCATTCGAAAGTACATGTAGTAACCAGCTGGCTCCTTAACTCCGTCGTATAACGGCATAGTGCCACCTGAGCCGAATTTCTTAAATCCAGAATCTATTTGTTTATATTGATCAATGCGCCACTGACCCAAGATTGGATTGGATTGTGCCTCTGCTTCAAAGTTTTGCTGCATGAGTGAATATTTCTTGTATTGAGCTAGCTCAAAATCAAGAGAAGTCGAGAGAATCGCAAAGATTGGCTTTCTCACCTTAAAAATCGAATCAAACTTTCCGACAGTTAACTCAATACCCTTCTTAATTGCATCTCTACTCTCAATAGGAAATTGAGGATCCACCAAGAAGATTATCCGACCAGATTCTTGTGCAATTTGTAGGTTATTGATCTGCGACCAAGACTTTTCCAATATTGCCAAGTTCTTTATATCCTCAGCGGTCAAGTTCTGCGTTGGTGCAGGCGTTGGTGCAGGCGTTGGTGCAGGCGTTGGTGCAGGAGCAGGAGTGGGCGTTGGGCCCGGCTTCATAGCCTCTATGCCTCTACTCCAGATCAACTTCTTCCCCGATTTAATGCAGGTATAAGACTTCTTCTGGGAAACTATTTTTTGATTCAATACTTTGCAGGAACTTCCGGGAATGATATTCGGAGCAGAAATGGCAGGTAGCGGGATCGAGGCAATAGCGACGGCGACGAATACCCCTTCGACGAGAACCTTCCTGATTCGCATTCTTCAAGCGTAAGTGTCGAAACTTGGTCTGTCACTCACCATCCCCACATTGGAGATGAGTCTGGATCGGTGTGCGCGGTCAGATCTTAAATACCCACTTGAATATGAGCCGAAAAGCTAGCGCGATGCTTGATGTCAAAAACACGAATACTGAAGAGACTAATAAGTTTCCGTCTTCCATAAAGCGAGTACCAATTATGCCAATCAATGCACCAAAAATGATTGCTCGTCGATTTTTGCGAATAACCTCGCGAAGTAATTTCACATCAAACCTCCACTAGCGTGATTGAATCACAACCTCGACCCGTTGGAACTCTTTCAGTTCCGAGTAGCCCGTGGTTGCCATCGCGCGACGAAGCGCACCAAAGAGGTTCATGGAGCCATCGGCGGTGTGCGAAGGTCCAAGGAGAATCTCCTCCATGGTTCCTACACTCCCCACAAAGACCCGCTCGCCACGCGGAAGTTCGGCGTGATGCGCCTCGCTCCCCCAATGCCACCCTGCGCCTGGTGCGTTTACCGCGCGCGCGAGCGGTGAGCCCATCATGACGGCATCAGCTCCGCAGGCAATAGCCTTAGCAATATCTCCCGAACGACCGACAGAGCCATCGGCAATCACGTGCACATATCGTCCGCCAGATTCGTCGAGGTATTCGCGACGGGCTGCAGAGACATCAGATACAGCTGACGCCATCGGAACCGCAAGGCCAAGAACAGAGCGCGTCGTGTGAGCGGCACCGCCACCAAAACCAACAAGTACACCTGCAGCACCGGCACGCATGATGTGGAGAGCTCCCGCGTAAGAAGCCACGCCACCTACGATCACGGGCACTTCGAGCTGATAGATGTACTCCTTAAGATTGAGCGCTTCGCCGCCTTTAGCGACATGTTCTGCGCTGACCGTGGTGCCTCGGATCACAAAGAGATCGGGATTGCCGGCAACGACTGCTTTATGGAACTGCCCTACCTGCGCAGGAGAAAGTGCACCGGCAACAGTGACACCGGCCGCTCGAATCTCTTTGAGGCGTTCGGTAATCAATTCAGCTTTGATGGGTGCTTTATATATTTCTTGCATACGGCCAGTGGCCTCTTCTTTTGCAAGGCCTGCAATCTCGTCGTAGAGCGGCATGGGGTTTTCATAACGCGTCCAAAGGCCTTCAAGGTTGAGCACGCCAATTCCACCAAGTTTGCCGACTTCGATTGCAGTTTCGATCGACATGACCGAATCCATGGGCGCTGCAAGCAAGGGAAGCGAGCACTTGTATGCATCGATTTGCCAATTAATCGAAACTTCTTCCGGGTCGCGGGTGCGACGGCTCGGCACGATCGCAATATCGTCGAAAGAGAACGTTTGGCGAGCGCGCTTGCTCCGGCCAATCTCGAGTTCAGACATGGGTGCTCCCTCTATCGCGAGTGGTAGTTCGGTGCTTCAACGGTTAATTGGATATCGTGCGGATGGCTCTCTTTAAGTCCAGCCGCCGTGATTTGAATCAGGCGTCCATGCTCTTGAAGGTAGGGAATTGTTTGCGCGCCGGCATATCCCATGGCCGATCGGAGGCCGCCGACTAGCTGATGGGCCACTGCAGAGACCGGCCCACGGAAAGGCACCTGACCTTCGACACCCTCAGGGACAAGTTTATCTTCGCTCAATACGTCATCTTGGAAGTAGCGGTCTT
>RGER01000048.1 GCA_009917815.1 Actinomycetota bacterium | reverse complement strand
CTACGGGGGCATCTGGGAGCGAGGGTATCAGCCACCTCGGTAGCCTTAGGGCATGAATCCGGCTGCGCTCGAGGCGCTGATCCTTCAGGTGCTTCGGGAAAGCCCTGAAATTTCGCCTCCGGAACACCTCCCCGAGACGATCTCGGTAGAGCGCCCCAAGAATCGCGAGCATGGCGATTACGCCACCAATATCGCGCTTACTCTTACCAAAGCGGTGGGCAAACCCCCGCGAGAAATTGCCGAAGCGCTCGCCCGCAAACTTGTAGACCATGCCGATATTGCTGCGGCGGATGTAGCTGGCCCTGGTTTTCTTAACATTACTTTTTCGGCTGCTTCGCAAGGCGAGCTTGCTCGCACCATTTTGAATGCTGGAAAAATTTATGGTCACGGCACTTCACTCGCCGGTGTTCATGTCAACTTAGAATTTATTAGTGCCAACCCCACTGGTCCGTTGCATCTTGGTCATACACGCTGGGCCGCAGTAGGGGATGCACTTGGTCGAGTGCTCGCAGCCGCGGGTGCAGATGTAAAACGTGAGTTCTACATTAATGATCGCGGAGTGCAGATGGATCGCTTCGGCGCTTCTCTAATGGCGGCTGCGCATAGTGAGCCAACTCCAGAAGATGGATATCACGGTGCATACATTCAAGAATTAGCCATTGACATTCTTACGAAGCAGCCAGAAATTATGGGTCTGCCTCAAACCGATCAACTAGTGGCATTTCGCGAGGCGGGGTATGCGCTGCAACTTGCTCAACAGCAAGAGGTGCTCGATACCTTTGATACTCACTTCGACGTGTGGTTCTCTGAGCGTGGCTTGCACTCGTCTGACGCAGTAGCACGTGCCTTTTCTAAGCTCCGCGAGCAAGGGCATGTCTTTGAATCCGATGGTGCTGTCTGGTTGCGCACCACTGATTTTGGAGACGACAAAGACCGGGTATTAGTAAAAGCAGATGGTGAACTTACCTACTTTGCTTCAGATACTGCTTACTACGTCGATAAGCGTTCCCGCGGATTCGATATTTGTATCTACATGCTTGGCGCCGATCATCATGGGTATGTGGGACGTCTTAAAGCAATTGCCGCGTGTGCTGGAGATAATCCCGAGTACAACATTCAAGTATTGATCGGCCAAATGGTAAAGATCGTCGAAGGTGGCCAAGAGGTCAAACTCTCAAAGCGTGCCGGAACCATCATCACTCTTGAGGACATCGTTGAGATGGTTGGCGTCGATGCAACTCGGTACACGTTGATTCGTTACCCCACTGATACTCCGATGACGATGGATGTAGACATTCTTAAGAGCCGTACTAATGAGAATCCGGTCTACTACGTGCAGTATGCGCACGCCCGAATCAGCGGGGTGCTTCGCAATGCTGCGGAGGTCGGTATACCCATGGATATTGCTGCTTTTGATCCTGCAGTGCTCACCCATGAACGCGAAAACGACCTCCTGGGCGTACTCGGTGAATTTCCACGGGTAGTGCAATTCGCTGCGGAATTACGGGAGCCTCATCGAGTGGCGCGTTATCTAGAAGAACTTGCCGGTACTTATCACCGTTTCTACGATGCCTGCCGCGTGTTGCCGCTCGGGGACGAAGAAATTGGTTCGATACATAAATCCCGAGTGGTGCTTTCAGCGGCTGCTCAGCAAGTTTTTGCTAATGGGCTTTCAATGCTAGGTGTCTCGGCACCGGAGCGGATGTGATGAGTATGTGGTCAAAGAACACCTCCTGGAACTCTGATGGAGAACTTTCGATTGCTGGAATCTCAGCTACTGCCCTGGCAGCACAATTTGGTACGCCACTCTTCGTACTTGACGAAGATGATTTTCGTACAAATGCACGGCGATTCAAAGATGCTTTCGAAGGTGCCTTCGGGGTAGGAAAAGTTTCCGTCTACTATGCAGGAAAAGCCTTTCTCTCGGCGAGCGTGGTTCAGTGGTTAGAAGCTGACGGAATCAATCTCGATGTCTGCACGGGCGGCGAATTGGCAGTTGCGCAGCTTGCCAAGTTCCCAGCGGCGCGCATTGAATTTCATGGAAATAACAAGAGTGTTGCTGAGATTGAACAAGCTTTGGATTACGGGGTTGAGTGCATTGCTGTCGATTCCTTTTTCGAAATCGATCGAATCGAAAAGGCGGCAGCTGCTCGCGGAATCGTTCAGAAAGTAATCATTCGCACTACGCCTGGAATCGAAGCTCACACGCATGAATTCATCGCAACCGCCCATGAAGACGTGAAGTTTGGTTTTAGCATTGCCTCGGGTGCAGCACTTGAAGCCGCTCGCCGAGTAAGAGGCGCAACTCATTTAGACCTACAAGGTCTCCATGCTCATATCGGTTCGCAAATCTTTGATACAGATGGCTACGAATTGGCAGCGAAACGAATCATTGCACTGCTTGCCACGATCCGCGATGAGAGCGATGCAGAGCTGCCGCTGCTCGATTTGGGAGGCGGGTTTGGTATCGCATACCTAGTGGGGGAATCTCCCCTCGACCCCGTGGATGTTGCCAAGAAAATGCACTCAGTTATTGCATCAGCATGTGAAGTGCACAGTCTCAAGGTGCCGCATATTTCTATTGAGCCAGGCCGAGCAATCGTGGGCCCGTCGATGGCGACTCTCTACGAAGTGGGAACGACAAAGTCCATCGTTCTCGACGATGGGGGATCACGCGCGTATATAGCGGTCGATGGTGGGATGAGTGACAACATCCGTCCGGCACTTTACAACGCCGAGTACACAGTCGCCTTAGCAAATAGAAAGTCCACGGCCGCCGTGCAACCTTCTCGGGTAGTTGGCAAACATTGTGAAAGCGGCGACATCATCATCAAGAATGTCGACTTACCGAGCGATATTGTGCCGGGCGATCTCTTAGTGACCCCTGTTACTGGGGCATATGGGCGCAGCATGGCGAGTAATTACAACCATATTTCCAGGCCACCAGTGGTCGCCGTGGCACTTGGAAAAGCCCGGATAATTGTGCGCCGCGAAACACACGAGGATCTCCTTCGCCTCGAGAATATGGAAGGCTAGGCATATGCCTTCCTCGAATCTCACTATGAACGTGGGTCTGCTCGGCGGCGGCGTAGTCGGCGGCAGCGTTTACCGCCTTGCCAACACGCAGGCAGCAGATCTCGCGGCGCGCGCTGGCGTGAAGTTAGCGGTCACTCGCGTAGCGGTGCGCTCCCTCGACAAGGCGCGAGATATTCCTGCCGAAGTATTAACCACAGACGCACAGAGCATTGTCGACGACCCTTCGATCGATATCGTCATCGAGTTAATGGGTGGCATTGAGCCTGCGCGATCCCTCATTTTAAGTGCGCTTAAATCAGGCAAGTCAGTCATCACTGCGAATAAGGCACTTCTTGCCGAAGATGGACCCACACTTTTCAAAGTTGCTCGTGACCATGGTGTCGATATTTATTACGAAGCATCGGTTGCGGGCGCGATTCCGCTACTTCGGCCTATCCGTGAGTCGCTTGCAGGCGATCAAATCACTCGGGTCATGGGAATCGTGAACGGCACAACGAATTTCATTCTCACCAAGATGGACGAAGAGGGATCTTCGTTTGATCAGGTATTGGCAGAAGCGCAAACCTTGGGATATGCCGAGGCAGATCCCACTGCCGATATCGAAGCCTTCGACGCAGCAGCCAAAGCAGCGATTCTGGCGAGTTTGGCATTTCACTCACGCGTAACGGTCGATGATGTTTCGCGCGAAGGCATTACTCACATCAGTGCCGCAGATATTGCATCAGCACACGCGATGAACCACGTCATCAAACTTCTAGCAATCGCAGAGCTACTTCCTGATAACCGACTCGCCGTCCGTGTGCACCCCACTTTGATCCCGCGTTCACACCCGCTTGCTGCGGTTCGAGATGCGTTCAATGCGGTCTTCGTCGAAGCTAGCGCCGCCGGCGAAGTCATGTTCTACGGTCGTGGTGCGGGTGGTTTGCCTACGGCAAGTGCTGTGCTTGGCGATCTAGTTGCGGTAGTCCGTAATCGCGCTGCGAAGACCACTGGCTCACAAGAGAGTGCATACGCCGAACGTTCAGTAGCTCCTTTGAGCGATACATCAACTCGTTATCACGTACGACTTGAAGTCTCTGATCGTCCGGGCGTACTTGCGGCCGTAGCTCAAATATTTGCTAAGCACTCTGTTTCTATTCAAATAGTTCGACAGGGTGGGCGCGGCGATGATGCCGAACTAGTCATCGTGAGCCACTTGGCGAGTGAAGCCAATCTCGCAGCGACCGTAGATGAATTGCGCAGTATGGAAGTTGTTCGTGACGTAGCAAGTGTCCTTCGTGTGATTGGTGGAACGGCATGACGCATCAATGGCGCGGTGTAATCGAGGAGTATCGAGAGTGGTTACCTGTTTCGGATAAGACTCCCGTGGTTTCACTTCTCGAAGGTGGCACACCGCTGGTCTATGCATGCGTGCTCTCCGAGATGCTCGGAAATCAAGTGTGGCTCAAAGTAGAAGGAAGCAACCCCACGGGCTCCTTCAAGGATCGTGGAATGACGATGGCTATCAGCAAAGCTGCTGAAGAAGGTGCGAAGGCTGTCGTCTGCGCTTCGACGGGAAACACGAGCGCGAGCGCAGCCGCCTATGCAACTAAGGCGGGTATGACTTCTGCGGTTCTTGTGCCGCAAGGCAAAATAGCGATGGGCAAATTGGCGCAAGCCGTTGCGCATGGTGCGCGAATTCTTCAAGTCGATGGCAATTTTGATCAGTGTCTAGATTTAGCACGCGACTTAGCTGCGAACTATCCCATCGCGCTCGTGAACTCCGTTAACCCTTACCGCCTTCAAGGACAGAAGACGGGCGCCTTTGAAATTATTGACGCGTTAGGTTTTGCTCCTGACATTCATGCTTTGCCAGTAGGAAATGCCGGAAATATATCTGCCTATTGGATGGGCTTTAGGGAGTATGCGGTTGCCGGCAAGGCAAACTCCACTCCAGCTATGTGGGGCTTCCAGGCAGCAGGCGCAGCGCCCTTGGTACGCGGTCACGTTGTCGAAAATCCCGAGACCATCGCGACTGCTATTCGCATTGGCAATCCGGCCTCTTGGGATTTGGCAGTCGACGCCATCAAGACTTCTGGTGGCCTCATAGATATGGTCTCCGACGAAGAGATTTTGAGCGCCTATCGGCTCCTCTCTTCACGAGAAGGAATCTTTGTTGAACCAGCGAGTGCGGCAGGCGTAGCTGGATTGATAAAGAAAAAGAGCGCTGGTGAGTTGCCTACGAACAAGCGAATTGTTATTACGGTCACTGGCCATGGATTGAAGGATGTGCACTGGGCGCTCGAAGGAAACTCGGCGGCGACACCAGTAGTCATTCCGGTAGACGTCACCGCAGCCGCTAAAGAATTGAGCCTCGCATGAGCGCTAAGCCTGCCTTTAAAGCAAAGCCAGTAACCATCTCAATCCCAGCAACGAGTGCAAATCTAGGACCAGGATTTGATGCACTTGGTCTTGCTCTAGATGTTCGCGATGTGATTGCGGCTCAAGTCCTCGATGAAAAAGGTTTAGATGTTGAAGTTGCCGGCGAAGGTGCAGAAGATTTGCGCAAGGACGCTAAGCACCTTGTAGTGAAGTCGATGTACGAAGCGTTCGATGCGATGGGCGGTCGCCCACGTGGTCTAGCCATTCGCTGCGCAAATGCGATTCCTCACTCTCGCGGTCTGGGCTCCTCTGCGGCAGCTATCGTCGGCGGTATGGCGCTTGCCCGCGCACTCGTGCTCAGCGGAAATGATCGGTTGCCCGATTCCGAACTCCTTAACTTAGCCACCAAGCAAGAAGGCCATCCAGATAATGTGGCGGCCGCGCTCTTCGGCGGCGCCACCATCGCGTGGATGGATGGAGATGTCGCGAAGAGCACGCGTCTGACACCTCACGCATCAATCTCGGCAGTCGCTTTCATCCCGCAGAGCGCGCTCTCTACCTCAAAAGCTCGACGGCTTCTTCCGGAATCTATTCCGCACCGCGATGCGGTCATCTCAGCGGGTCGAGCCGCACTCCTCGTTGAGGCGCTCACTCATCATCCAGAATTTCTCTTTGATGCGACTCAAGACCTTTTGCACCAGGAGTATCGGCGTGAAGCGATGCCACGCTCGCTAGCGCTGATGAAGAAATTACGAGATGCCGGACATGCAGCTTTCATTTCTGGGGCTGGCCCCACGGTCCTGCTCCTCACCACCGACCCTGGCGCCGATTGGGCGCCCTTTGGCGGCACCACTTTTGAGAGCCGTGATATGGCTATTTCGACCGCCGGACCGCAGGTTTTTGACAACTGAACCAGCAGATTTGACCAGCAGAGCCAGAGTGCTACGCTCTCCCTGTCTGGCTCTATTAGCCACATTCTGAGTTTTCTCTCTTCACCACAGCAAACTCAAACCAATCTATAGAAAATGAATGAGGACCCGTGAGCGATTCCACTCGCGCAAAGAAGAAGGGCGACACTCTCGCCACCATGCTGCTCCCCGAACTCCAAGCCGTAGCGGCCAGGCTTGAGATTGATGGCGCACCGAAGCTCCGTAAGGGAGACCTGGTAGCTGCCATTGAGGCAAAGCAAGCCGAGAATCGAGCAGCAGCGGCGAAGCCGCCTAAGGCAGAGAAGTCAGCACGTAAAGAGGGAGCAAGAGCCGAGAACTCCGATTCCGAGGGTTCAAATAATAATTCTGATCATGCAGGAAATTCTGATCGCGATGATCGCGGTGGAAATCGAAACTTCGAAGATCGCGGAAATCGTCGCGGCCGTAACCGTAATCGCGGGGATCGCTACGATCGAAATGATCGTGGCGATCGAAATGATCGTGGGGATAGAAACGATCGCGGCGATCGCATGCGCAATCGCAATGAAGAACCGGTCATCACCGAAGACGACATTCTCTTACCGGTAGCGGGAATTCTTGATGTCCTCGACAGTTATGCATTCGTGCGCACCGGCGGATATCTTCCTGGGCCCAACGACGTATATGTCTCCTTGCAGCAGGTACGCCGCCACGGGCTTCGGAAGGGCGATGTAGTTACTGGTGCAATTCGTCAGCCGAACGAGGGAGAACGGCGCGAGAAGTTCAATGCGCTCGTTCGTCTCGACACCATCAACGGCGTCGATCCAGAGCAATCGCGCAACCGAGTTGATTTCGCCAAGCTCGTACCGCTCTACCCACAGCAACGTCTTCGCCTTGAGACCGAAGCAAATATTTTGACTACTCGTGTGATCGACTTGATCTCGCCTATTGGTAAGGGACAACGCGGTCTTATTGTTTCGCCACCCAAGGCAGGTAAGACGATGGTGCTTCAAGCGATTGCAAACGCCATCACAACCAATAACCCTGAATGCCATTTAATGGTTGTGCTTGTTGATGAGCGTCCTGAAGAAGTAACCGATATGCAGCGTTCCGTGAAGGGCGAAGTAATCGCTTCTACTTTTGATCGCCCTGCAGAGGATCACACCACTGTGGCTGAACTTGCTATTGAACGTGCGAAGCGTTTAGTAGAACTTGGCCATGATGTTGTTATTTTGCTCGACTCCATCACTCGCCTCGGCCGTGCTTACAATCTCTCTGCTCCGGCAAGCGGTCGTATCCTTTCGGGCGGTGTTGATTCAGCGGCGCTTTATCCACCCAAGAAGTTCTTCGGAGCGGCTCGAAACATTGAAGATGGTGGATCACTCACCATTCTCGCGACCGCCCTCGTAGATACCGGCTCTCGAATGGACGAAGTTATCTTCGAAGAGTTCAAGGGAACCGGAAATCTCGAGCTCGTGCTGGATCGTCGCTTTGCCGATAAGCGCATCTTCCCAGCAGTAAATATCGATGGTTCTGGAACGCGCAAGGAAGAGATCTTGATGGGTGCCGAGGAATTGGCAATCGTCTGGAAGCTTCGCCGCGTGCTGCACGCACTCGATTCACAGCAGGCCCTTGAACTCCTCCTCGAGAAGATGAAGGGCACCAAGAACAACGTGGAATTCTTGATGCAGATCCAGAAGACCACGGTCGGACCTGGCGGCGAGGCGTAAATCTAGGCGTAGATCGCGCTCGTCTGAGCGTAAAACGCCCGATTACCTCCCCGCCTAGGCACCGGGTTAGAATTGCTCTCGCTCCGGTTCACGAATTCATTCGACCCGGCGCACTGCGACACTTTGTCGCCCGACAGTAGGAGAGATTCGTGAAGCCAGAGATCCATCCCGAATATGTGAGCACTCAAGTGACCTGCTCCTGCGGCGAAACTTTCATGACGCGTTCCACCTCAAAGAGTGGCGCCATTCATTCAGACGTATGTTCAGCCTGCCACCCCTTCTACACCGGTAAGCAGAAGATCCTCGACACCGGTGGTCGTGTGGCTAAGTTCGAACAACGCTTCGGCAAGAAGTAGCTTTCTAGACGCCGTGTACTCCGCAGATGCGGAGTACACGGCGTTTGCTATTCATTCAGGAAATATGCACAAGAGGAGTCAACAGTGTCCGACGATTTTGGATCAGCCCTCGAACTTCTTCGCGAGTACGCAGAGATTGAAGGCGAGCTTGCTGACCCTGCGGTTCACGGTGATCCTGCGCGCGCGCGTCAACTCGGTCGCCGGTATGCACAACTCGGTCCAGTTGTTGCCGGGTATAACGCTTGGAAGAGCGCAGAGGAAGAGTTAGATACTGCTCGCGAACTAGCCACCGAAGATGATTCGTTCAAAGCTGAACTCCCTGCGCTTCAAGAATTATTAGAAGCAAGAGCCGCGACGCTACAAGAGTTGCTTCTTCCTCGTGATCCTGACGACGATCGCGATGTCATCGTCGAAATCAAAGCGGGCGAAGGAGGAGATGAGTCAGCTCTCTTTGCCGGCGACTTACTCCGCATGTATATGCGCTTTGCAGAACGAGTTGGCTGGAAAGTTGAAGTCATCGATGTCACCGAAAGCGATCTCGGCGGCTACAAAGATGTTTCTATCGCTTTGAAGAGCAAAGGGACACCCCAGCCAGGAATGGCTCCTTGGGCGCGCCTCAAATACGAAGGCGGCGTTCATCGCGTGCAACGCGTTCCGGAAACTGAATCACAGGGTCGGATCCATACTTCGGCCGCTGGTGTTCTAGTGATGCCTGAAGCAGAAGAAGTTGATGTAACTCTCGATCTCAACGATCTTCGAGTTGATGTTTATCGCTCGAGCGGCCCTGGCGGTCAGAGCGTTAACACCACTGACTCTGCCGTACGCCTTACTCATATTCCGACTGGCATCGTGGTTTCGTGCCAGAACGAGAAGAGCCAATTGCAAAATAAGGAATCAGCCCTTCGAATCATGCGCGCTCGCCTCCTTTCTGCGGCTAAAGAAGCCCAAGAAGCTGCGGCCTCTGATGCCCGGCGTTCGCAAGTTCGTACGGTCGACCGAAGTGAGCGTATTCGTACTTATAACTTTCCTGAAAACCGTATTAGCGATCATCGCACCAACTTCAAGGCTTACAACCTGAGTGCAGTGCTCGACGGTGATCTTGATGCAGTGATTCAATCGTTGGTTGATGCAGATACTGCAGCAAAACTCTCTGCTGTGGGCGCCTCGGCCACGACTCGTCGGTCGTAACAATGGCGGAGAGCGTGCGCGAGTTAATTGCCGAGGCAACTCGTGAACTCAGCGATGCGGGTGTGGCTTCTCCGCGAGTAGATGCGGAGTTGATCGCAGCGCACGTTCTCGACACGGAGCGCGGAAGAATTTTTACATACGAGAATTTCTCACCAGCGCAGGCGAATTCATTCAAGTCTTACGTGGACACCCGATGCAGTCATGTTCCAGTTCAGTACATCATTGGCGTCGCACCCTTCAGATATCTGGAAGTAGAGGTTGGGCCTGGAGTTCTCATTCCACGTCCAGAAACTGAGCTCGTCGCTCAGCATGCAATAGATACAGTGAAGTCGATGTCGGGCACCCCGGTTGTAGTCGACCTTGGTTCGGGTAGCGGTGCAATTGCGCTCGCAATTGCAACAGAAGCACCTCACTCCCGTGTACTCGCGGTCGAACGCGAATCTTCAGCTTTCGTCTGGTTGAAGAGAAATGTCGCAAGTTTGGCGCCAACGATTGAGTGCAAGCAAGCAGATGTGGCAGACGCTTTGCAAGATTTGGATGGGCAAGTAGATATTGCCGTTGCAAATCCTCCTTACGTTAACTCGCATTCAGAAATGCCTTTTGAAGTAAGCAACTTTGAACCAGCAGAGGCTCTCTTCGGAGGGGGAGAAGCAGGGATTGAAATCCCTGGAATCTTTGCCAAAGCTGCGTCGCGTCTGCTCAAGCAGGGTG
>RGER01000465.1 GCA_009917815.1 Actinomycetota bacterium | reverse complement strand
GTATCGATCGCCTCCCGAATCTTACCGATTTCCACGGCAACTGCTCTTAGCCTCAAATCAGGCCGAGCCAAGGACGCGATGCGAGTTCGCAGGCACTTAGTGGATGCACCGCATCCCCATGCCACTTGATCGAGTGGTGTGGGCGGGGGGCGGTTTTGGGTCGTTTCAAGCCCGTTTTAGAGCTTACTTTAAGTTCCGCAGTGATCTCATACGTCGTGAAATAATGGATGGCACGAAGCATTTTGTAAGACACGTGTGATCGGTTGGAGGAAGGGTGTCTCCAAGGAGCCTTACGGTGCGCTCACTCTTTGTTTTACGGGCTTTGAGCCACAGCTGCGTGCGCCGGGGCTGGCTTGGGCGCTGGCCGAGAAACACCGGGTCTGTCAGCATTCGTTTCTGCCTTCTGCCCCGGCAGCTTGGCCACTGCTTTTTTCAGGAGCTTTTTCGTAAAGTGGGAGTAGCCGTCATTCATTCTGTCAGTAGCATGGCCGGTGAGATGACGACGCAGTTCCTGAGATACACCCTTGTTGGCCATCTCCGAGTTGAATGAGTGACGAAGGCTGTGGAAGGAGAGTGCGCTGAAGGCGCGGCCCTTGCCCGTGATTTTCGAGGCCTTCGCCTGATTGTTGATGCCAGCCTTGGTCATCACCTTCTCGATAAAGTCCTTACTTAAGCCACTGCGTCCACCCACGCTTCTGCCCTGCAACTCAGGGCACAGGTGCATCAGGCCTTCAGCGGCGCTCAACTTCAGTTCAGCAAGATGGAGTTTGAGCGTCGGGTGGATGGGAACTGTTAGCTCCTTGCGACGCTTTCCACGGGAGGTTTTTTCGGGAACGAACGTGATCGTGTCCTCTTCGAGGTTTACGTTGTCCCACTTCAGATTAACGCAGTCTCCCAGTCGCATTCCGCAATAAGCCCCGAGCATCACTGCGGTGACCCAGTTGCCTTCAGCAGCTGAGATAAGCTTCAAGACTTGGGGCCACGTGAAAGCCTTGCGTTGATTTGCGTGGCCATCCGGGA
>RGER01000464.1 GCA_009917815.1 Actinomycetota bacterium | reverse complement strand
AGGCATACGACATTCTGAGCGATCCAAAGAAACGGGCAGAGTACGACGAAGCGCGCGCACTCTTTGCCCGTGGTGGCTTCCGCCAACCGCCTCCCGGTGCTCGAGGTGGTGGGTATGGCGGTGGTTTCCAAGGAAACCCGCAGGACATGTTCGGTGGTGGCGATATCAATGACATGCTCAGCGGACTCTTCGGTGGTCGTCCACGCGGACCACGTAAGGGACAAGATTTGCAGACAGAGGCCACGATCTCATTCCGCGATTCGATTACCGGTGTCCAGATATCGCTCCGAGTCAATGGCAATACCGTGAA
Source organism: Actinomycetota bacterium (assembly GCA_009917815.1). GTDB lineage: Bacteria > Actinomycetota > Actinomycetes > Nanopelagicales > Nanopelagicaceae. The sequence continues at coordinate 710 of RGER01000464.1, read as the reverse complement.
AGCAAATATTCCGGCAGGAATTGAAGATGGAAAGCGCATCATTCTTAAAGGCAAGGGTGGCGCCGGGCAACCAGGTGCTCCTGCAGGCGATCTCTACATTGAAATTCATGTCACCCCGCATCCGATATTCACTCGTAGGGGTGAGAACCTCTCACTCACTTTGCCGGTTACTTTTGCAGAAGCTGCATTGGGTGGCGATGTTGAGGTTCCGACATTGAGTGGAGAGCTTGTGAAGGTACGCCTCGCTCCGGGAACCGCAAATGGGCGCACTCTACGAGTTAAAGGTCATGGCCTGGCCAAGAAGAGCGGTGGCCACGGAGATCTCTTCGTCACCGTTGAAGTTGCCGTGCCACAACGCCTCGATGCGCGAGAGCGCGAATTGATCGAGCAGTTCCAAACCTTGACAGCGCATGTGGATCTACGGGCAGACTTTGTCGCGAAGGCGAAGGAGTAGTGATGTTAGGAGATCACGACGAATACGCAGCGGTCTATGTGATTAGCGTGGCCGCGGAAATCTCTGGCATGCATCCACAAACCCTTCGCCAGTACGACCGCCTCGGTTTGGTTTCCCCTGGTCGGGCTTCTGGTCGTGGGCGTCGCTACTCGATCCGAGATATTGCCTTGCTCCGTGAAGTCCAGCGATTAGTGAACGAAGGAATTAATCTCGCCGGCATCAAGAGAATCTTAGAATTAGAAAGCCAAGTGCTCGA
>RGER01000463.1 GCA_009917815.1 Actinomycetota bacterium | reverse complement strand
GACTCGATCTTTACGCTCATCCAGCGCGGGAAGAGATGACTCAACCTGCCTACGCTCGCTGCGATAAAGAGCGATGCCAGGCCGCGAGGCATGAGCCGGATCGTCGATGGCGGCGGCTTCCGTGGCGGATTTCTCGGAATCTTCTCAGTCTTTTCCATGCCTTAAATATATCGTATCGACTTGTAAAACTATTTACCTAGGTAAATACTTACTGCCTAGGCGCTGGCCGAGAAGATCCGAGCGAAAGAGAGATATTCAAGTGAAGAACTCCAAGAAGAGAATGATCGGGTTCACTGCAATCGCGGTCATTGCGCTCAATAGTGCGGTTTACTACGTGGCGCATGCGGCCAGCACCCCGACTTCAATTTCTACTGCTTCGGCGCTGAAAGCCGCGAAGTGGAACCCCACGGTAAAAATCACCGTCGCAAAGAGTTCGATTATTCTCCAGCCCACCGGAATCCCGAATCATGCACGAGATACGTACTACGCAGTGCCTAATGCGGGGGTGGTGGTGCCAGATTCCACAACGGCGAGGATCATCAAGGATCCGACAAAAGCGCAAACATACAAATTCACTATTCCTACTACCCCCAAATACACTTCGACAGTAACGACCACCTCGCTGGGGTCAATCGGTGTCATGATCTCCGGTGCAGTTCTGTACAACCCTTTTGAAGGCGACGGAAAAACAGTTGCGATGGCTAACAACTTCACCATCACTGATGCAAATGGCATCACTGCATCTTTTGTAGATAAATGTTCGGGACACCCCACTCCTGATGTGGGTGCTTATCACTACCATGGGCTTCCCAATTGTGTGACGGCAAAGGTAGATAAAGTTTCGAAGCCATCACACATCATCGGCTTTGCCCTCGACGGTTTTCCGATTTATGGAGACCGTGACAATAGCGGGAAGCAAATTACAGCTGCCGCGCTAGATAAGTGCAACGGAATCAATAGCGCCACACCTGAGTTCCCTAAAGGTATCTACCACTACGTTTTGCTCAGCACTGCTGATGC
>RGER01000462.1 GCA_009917815.1 Actinomycetota bacterium | reverse complement strand
TTTGCGCGAATCCAGTGCACGCCTGATCTCATGCCAGCCGATATCACCGGCACGTCCGTATGGCGTCCAGATCGCGGCGTCTTTGAGTTTATCCCAGGACCAATTTTTCATAGTTTATTATTAGTTGACGAAATTAATCGCGCCCCACCAAAAGTCCAGTCTGCCCTACTAGAGGCAATGGCGGAGAAACAAGCGACAGTTGCTGGCGAAACACGCGCACTACCTAGTCCCTTCATGACGATCGCTACTCAAAACCCGATTGAGCAAGAAGGAACATTTCCGCTACCTGAAGCGCAGCTAGATCGTTTCATGCTCCATGTCGAGCTTTCACTCCCTAATGCTGAAACCGAACGACAGATACTCGATCTTTTAGAAAGCACGAGCGTAAGCGAGCCTCTCGTCTCAGATATTCCATGGAACTCAGAAGCAATTTTAGCTGCGCGAAAAGGAGCAAGAGATGTTTTCTTATCACCCGCGATTAAAGATTATATTGTACGTTTAGTAACGGCTCCACGCGATAAAAGTTTTGCTTCAGATCTGGCTTTAAAGATTGACTATCCTGCCTCTCCTAGAGGAACGTTAGCGCTTGCAGCAGCCTCTAAAGCACGCGCCTATTTATCAGGGCGCGATTATGTTTTGCCTGATGACGTCCAGACGCTTGCTGTCGATGCTCTATCGCATCGCACTATACTTTCCTGGCAGGCCTTATCTGAAGGTTCATCAACACGTGGCATCATAAAGTCCTATCTTGAGCGTGTCATGCCCGCATGATCAACCATACGAATATCCCTGGAGTTGATATCACCATTGAAGGGCTTATGGCCCTGCGCCTTCTTGGCGCGCGCAATCGAGTAAATCGCGCAGGCATTGCGCCACAAGCTGCATCTATATTTAACCGAAGACGAGGGAGAGGATCAGAACCCTACGATGTGAGACCTTGGTCAGAAGGAGATGACGTCCGTCAAATTGAGCGTAATGTCACAGCCCGAACAGGCATACCACATGTTAGAAACTTTCATG
>RGER01000461.1 GCA_009917815.1 Actinomycetota bacterium | reverse complement strand
CATGCGTGATTCAGGGGCGCACTGTAAATCAGCGAGACACATATGAGGTCCGTGGTAAACAATCGCCCTGTCGTTACAGTTCATTTATCGAAGGTAACTATGTTTGGTTCGCCCTACAATATATCAGACATCGCGAAGTCATTGAAGAAACTGTATATAACTTCGAAGTTGAGGCGGATAATAGCTATTGTGTAGAAAACGCCCTTGTCCATAACTGTCAAGGGGTAAGCCATGCAGGCAAAAAGAAGGCCACGGATCCGCGTAATCAGATGTTCCGTCAGTTCGTTCGCGCCACGAAACTTATCGAGCCAAGGTTCATTATCGGCGAGAATGTTACTGGCCTTCTCACAATGAAATCTGGCCTTGCCGAGACGGACCCGCTCCTATTTGATGTGATTCGCGATGAGTTCAAGAAAATCGGCTACGAGCTTTCGCATTGTCAGATTGAAGCCACGGATATGGGTGTTCCTCAAAAGAGGAAGCGTATTCTCATTGTCGGCTGGAAAGTGGGGGCCGAGTTCGACCCGACGAGTTTCTGGGCCACGGTTCATTCTTGGGGGGCAGGGCAGCCCATGCCCAAGATGCGGAGTTTCGTCGCAGCCTCGCTTGTGGATGCGCATCCTCTTGCGAGTCCTCCTGAGGGTTTCACAGGATATGCCTTGGAAGTGGGGCCCGAGGCCACGGCGAGTGGTGTGCCGCACCCCTTTGTAGTGTTGAAGGCTGGCGAGAAGTTGTTAAGTTGCTCCAAGCGGGCCAGCCCGATTCATTCGGAAATCGTGGACCTCGATAGACCGTCCAAGACGATTATCTGTACATATGACCACCAGCCACGTCTTCTTGTGGGACTTCGGCGTGGCGACGAGGCCTGGGCGCGCACATTCTTTCCCGATGAGCTCAAGCAAATCCAGGGCTTTCCTGCGGACTTTGTGCTGCGAGGCAATAAAAAAGAGCAGGTCGTTCAAGTGGGCAATGCCGTGCCGCCGGCTCTTGTAGAAGGGGTGGCGAGGGCGCTGTTTCATT
>RGER01000047.1 GCA_009917815.1 Actinomycetota bacterium | reverse complement strand
GCGAGGGGAGTTTGAAAAGTGTTTAACGCTCATTCCAACCATTGAAAAAGCGGAAGAAGAATTCGGGGAAAAGATCAGTAAAGAACAAGAGATCCTACTTACTTATCACAAGGCTTACAGTTATTTCGGATGCGGTCAATACAAGAAAGCACTTTCATACATTAATCGCGTATTGAATGATAATGAGCAGAACCTAAGACAGGATATTTACAGCTTTTCCAGATTGTTTAACCTGGTGCTTCATTTGGAATTAGAAAACTTTGATTTCCTTGAGTATAGCATAAAATCAACGAACCGTTACTTGAACAAGCAGGATCGGAATTTCGGAGTGGAAAATGTATGTATTAAGCACATCCGCAAATTATCAAGAGGAGTGCATTCTACAGATAGAATTGTTATTCTGGAGAACCTGAAAGACGAACTGGAAGAACTATTGAATAAGCATTCGCTTAAGCCCGTCGCAATCATTGCAACCCATGGACATCTCGATCACACCTTCTCTATACAGCCGCTGGCAGCCGATCGCAATATTCCCGCCTACATTCACTCCGCGGATCGGGAATTGCTCGCCCATCCCGAGCGCGCACTTTCGCCGGAAACCACCACGCTCTTTGCGCACCTTTCGTTTACCGAGCCGGAAGATGTCTTCGAACTCCACGACGGAATGAAAATTCATCTCGCTGGAATGGACCTCGTATTCGATCATGCTCCGGGCCATACCGAGGGTTCGGTGTGCATTCGAGAAGAGAGCGCTGGGTTGCTCTTCTCAGGTGATGTGCTTTTCAACAATGGAATCGGACGAACTGATCTACCCACAAGCTCTCCAGCGAAGATGCGCACTTCGCTCTTAAAAGTATTTGAACTCGATGACGCATATCGAGTTTTTCCAGGCCATGGACCCATCACGACTATCGGCACTGAACGTTTGCATAATGAGTACTTAGCTGCGGCATTAGCAGGACGGATCTGATGGCGCGTCCTATTTTTCAAGCACCGAAAGGGGTCGCGGAGTACCTCCCACCCGACTCTGCTGATTTTCTTGCAGTTCGGGAAGGTCTCTCTGCGCCAGCTATTCGCTCCGGATATCTCTACGCAGAAGTTCCAGTCTTCGAAGATACTGCGCTCTTTACTCGCGGCGTAGGCGAATCGACTGACGTCGTTTCAAAGGAGATGTACACCTTCGATGATCGAGGCGGAAGGTCTATCTCTCTTCGCCCCGAAGGGACCGTAGGTGTTATTCGCGCGACGATTGAACACGGTTTAGACCGCGGGCAATTGCCAGTGAAGCTTTGGTACGCCGGACCCTGTTTTCGCGCAGAGCGCCCCCAGCAAGGTCGCTATCGTCAATTTTTTCAAATGGGAATTGAAGCGATTGGCTCAGAAGATCCAGCGCTTGACGCTGAAGTGATCTCGGTGGCGTATCGCGGTTACCAAGAATTGGGAATCACTCAATTCCGACTCGATCTGACTTCACTGGGCGATCAGAATTGTCGCCCACAATATCGAGCGTTACTCGTTGCATTCTTAGCAGATCTTCCACTTGACGAAGCAACTCGCAAACGGGCAGAGATCAATCCATTGCGCGTCTTGGATGACAAGCGTCCCGAAATGATTGAGTTGCTCAAGAATGCACCTTTGATGAAAGATCATCTCTGCCAGGAGTGCTCAGATCACTTCGCGGCCGTGTGTCGACACCTTGACGATCTCAAGATCGAATACACCATCGCTCCGCGGATGGTTCGGGGTCTCGACTATTACACCCGCACTACATTCGAATTCATCCACCCCTTGCTAGGGGCGCAGTCGGGTATCGGCGGTGGTGGCAGATACGACGGTCTGATGGCAGAACTGGGTGGTCAGGATCTCAGCGGCATCGGCTTCGGTCTAGGTATAGATCGCACCTTGCTCGCCATCCGTGCAGAAGCGGGAACTTTCAAAACTTCTGGCTTAGATCTCTTTATCGTTCCGATGGGTGACTTGGCACGGCGCAAAGCGTTGGTGGTCGCCGATTCATTGCGATCTGCTGGACTTCGAGTTGATCTTTCTTTCGGAGATCGCGGCCTTAAAGGTGCAATGAAAGCTGCAGATAAGTCTGGGGCAGAATTTTCATTGGTCATTGGAGAAAGCGAACTCACTTCTGGCGCTCTTTCACTCAAAGAGATGTCAACGGGTGAGTTAATTCCGGCTACGATGGAGAACCTTTCCGAACTACTTCTTGCGAGGCGATCGTGATACGTACCCACTCTGCCGGCAGCCTTCGTGCTACCGACGCGGAGAGTGTAGTAACTCTTGCAGGCTGGGTCTCTCGCCGTCGTGATCACGGTGGCGTTGCTTTCATTGATCTCCGCGACTCTTCCGGAGTTGTCCAGATTGTTATTCATGAGAGTGATCTTGTTCACGACCTGCGTGCCGAATGGTGCCTCAAGGTCGTCGGAAAAGTCTCACTCAGGCCAGCAGGCAATGAAAACCCAGAGTTACCTACAGGTGCGATCGAGGTCCTCGTTACTGAGATCGAGGTACTGAGCGAATCTGCCGCGCTACCTTTCCCTATCGACGGCGGCGTGGCCGGAAATATTGGCGAGGAGGTGCGTCTGCGCTATCGCTACTTAGATCTTCGGCGTGAGGGGCCAGCCAAGGCGCTTCGATTACGATCACGAGTGACGAACGTTATTCGCAACGTCATGGAGTCACGCGATTTCCTAGAGATCGAAACCCCGAATCTTACGCGCTCGACTCCCGAAGGCGCCCGCGACTTCTTGGTACCTGTTCGCTTGCAACCCGGAAGTTGGTATGCACTTCCTCAGTCGCCACAACTCTTCAAGCAATTACTCATGGTTGCTGGCATGGAACGGTATTACCAGATTGCTCGATGCTTCCGTGACGAGGATTTCCGGGCAGACCGTCAGCCAGAGTTTACTCAGCTTGATATTGAAATGAGTTTCATAGATCAAGATGACATCATTGAACTAGGCGAGGCAATCGTCTCTCGAATCTGGAAAGAAGTTCTCGGACACGAGATAACACTCCCGCTGCCGCGAATGACCTATGCCGACGCGATGACACGTTTCGGATCAGATAAACCTGACATGCGCTTCGGACTTGAACTGGTCGAAGTTACTGATCACTTTAAGGAGACCACCTTCCGCGTTTTCCAAGCCGAGTATGTGGGCGCAGTCGTGATGCCTGGGGGAGCCTCGCAAGCTCGCCGTGAATTAGACGCCTGGCAAGAGTGGGCAAAGACCCGCGGCGCCAAGGGATTGGCCTATGTGGTCATCGGAGAAGATGGGACTCTCTCTGGTCCGGTTGCCAAAAATCTTTCAGAGGTAGAGATCGCTGGATTACCTTCACTTGTGGGAGCCACAAACGGCGATGTCATCTTCTTTGCTGCCGGAGAGCGCAACGCCTCGCTAGCCCTTCTCGGAGCTGCACGCATCGAGATCGGAAAACGGTGCAATTTGATCGACGCCTCCAAGTGGGAATTTCTCTGGGTTGTCGATGCTCCAATGTTTGAGCAGACCGACAATGGCGGGTGGACCGCGGTCCATCATCCATTTACTGGACCCAAGCCAGAGTTCGAATCAACCTTCGCCACGGATCCCGGCAACGCTCTGGCCTATGCCTACGACATTGTCCTCAACGGAACCGAAATCGGCGGCGGTTCAATCCGTATTCATCGCGGCGATATTCAGCAGAAAGTATTCGATGTCATTGGTCTTACCCGTGAAGAAGCCGAAAGTAAATTCGGTTTCCTTCTCGAGGCTTTCAATTACGGACCACCACCACACGGTGGTATCGCGCTCGGGTTAGACCGACTTGTGGCACTCTTGGCCGGTGTAGAATCAATCCGCGAAGTAATTGCATTCCCCAAGACAGCCAGTGGTGGCGATCCGCTGACTGGGGCGCCGACCCCGATCACCACTGCGCAACGGCGTGAGGCCGGCATCGACGCTCCCGCACTGAAGGCCTAAAAGTCACGTGGTCTCGGTAGTGCGCCGAACCTTCGTTCTCTTCTCACTTGTCGGCGCTTTGCTCGGTTGTAGCGCTCCCACGGATCAATATCCACAGCTCAGTAGTGACGGTCTCTACTTCAAGGTGCCGCGATCATGGAGTGAAGTTCCGGAGAGAGTTCTCGCCACCTTTGAGGCGAAAAATACAGATCAGGCGGCGCTCGATCGATTGGCAGTGGTCCGGTGGCAGGCCGCTTATGCACCTGCTCATGTGAGCGCCTCGCAGGTCTTTTCGGCGAAGCCCAGTGACCTTCCCATCGTGTACATCAGAGTGCGTGATCTTTACACGGACGAACGGGATGCGGTTTCGTTAAATACTTTGCGAGATGCGATTTTCCCGGTCACGAAGTGGAGCGCTGACCCCACGCTTGCCCATTTCACCTCCCTGTTGGATGAAGAGCTCTCGTTCAAGGGCGGAGCAGGCGTCCACGAACGCTACTCGTTCAGCCAAGACTCAGGCGCGCTCCAGGTGGTCGACCAAAGTGCGCTTCTCTCGCCTGATCGCAATACGCTATACCTCCTTGTGGTGCGCTGCTCGGAGAGCTGTTATCAGAAGAATCAAAAGACCATCGAGGCCATCTCGGCCTCGCTCGTTGTAAGGGGAGCTCGTGGATAACCAGGAAAGTCGCCTGAGGGACTCTGATCGCGTCACGCGCGTTCATTTGACGCCGATTGATCGCTTCAAGTTTCTCGTAATATTCGCGATCGTCTGGTTTGTACTGGTCTGGGCTTCAATGGCTGACAATCCGATCCTCTCTTTCACCGATGCCGCGTACAACGTCTCCTTGCAACGTAAGTGGATCTTTGTCCTTGTTCTCATTGAAGTGGTGCGTCAACTCCACTTCTTGGTTTCCGAGTTTGCCGCTCCCTACCACCGTGGTTGGGGAAGATATTTCCTTTTTGTTGATCGCTTAGTTCATAAGATCAGTGATTGGAATAGATATCGGATTTCACGCGCGGTCAAGTTTGTTCTTTGGGTTGCGCTGCTCGCCGTCATCCTTGGTGCTGTATATAAAGAGCCACCCGTCAAGGCGCTCTTCTATGCCCCGAAGGCTCTCTGGTCTGCAATGCCTGTGATCGCACAGCTTGCGTTCGCTGTGGTGTTCATCTTGATCCAATTTGTTGCAATGTTCTGGTTCCTCTCGCGCGGAGGAATCGACACCTACTTCCCTGACGACATTAAGACGCGATTTACTGACGTGTGGGGACAAGATCATGTCCTCAACCGCATCCGCGAGAACTTAATGTTTTTGGAACGTCCAGAAGAGATTGAAGCGCACGGCGGTTATGTGCCTGGCGGAGTTTTGCTCTGGGGCCCTCCGGGTACAGGCAAGACGTTGATGGCCGAGTCCATCGCTGGTGAGACTGGTAAGCCTTTCGTCTTTGTTGATCCCGGTGCATTTAGCAATATGTTTTTCGGTGTCGGCGTCCTCAAGGTGAAGGGTCTCTTTCGTAAATTGCGAAAGTTAGCACTTCGCTATGGCGGGGTTGTCGTCTTCTTCGATGAAGCCGATTCGCTCGGTAATCGTGGATTAGTGCGCGCTGGCGGCCCTGGTGCCATGTCGTCACCCACTCCGGCCATTTTTGGTGAAGTGTGTCACGGAGGAAATTATCTCTCTCCCACCACGGCTTCACTTCTGGTGCGCGAGTCTTTTGTCATGGGTTCTGCGGGCGGCGGCGGCAACGGTGGAATGGGCACGTTGCAGGCGCTACTCACCGAATTGTCAGGTCTTCGCAAGCCGCGCGGTTTCTTTAATCGAGTGATTCGTCGCGTGCTGGGTATGCGTCCCAAAGAACCGCCGAAGTATCGCATCCTCGTGGTGATGGCTACCAATATGCCCGAGGCACTTGACGAGGCTCTCCTGCGCCCAGGTCGGATCGACCGAATCTATCGTGTGGGTTACCCGAGTAAAGCTGGTCGCGTTCGTACCTACCAGGGTTATCTCGACAAAGTTTCGCACACCCTCACGGCAGAAGATATCGATAAACTCGCCACCATTACGCCGTATGCCACTGGTGCATCCATAAAAGACACCATCAATGAAGCGCTCATCATCGCGATCCGAAGCGATCGTAAGTACATCACGTGGCCAGACGTTGTACGTGCAAAGCAATTGAAAGAGCTTGGGCCGCCTGAAGATGTTGAATACATAGAACGTGAACGTCATGCAGTTGCTATCCATGAGGCATGCCATGCGGTAATGGCGCACACGGTACGACGACATATGTCAATTGATCTTGCGACCATTGAAAAGGGCAGCGATTACCTTGGAATGGTTGCCAGCATCCCGCCTGATGATCAATTTACCCATTGGCGCAGCGAATATGAGGCAGATGTCCTTGTCTCTCTTGCCTCACTGGCCGGTGAGCGGATGTTCTTTGGTGGCGATAATTCCTCCGGAGTCTCAGGAGATCTTGAGAGTGCCACCACGGTTGCCAGCTTCATGGAAGGGCATTGGGGAATGGGTTCGACCGTCTCCTCGCACGCCTCTAACAGGCGATTCGAGGTGGGGACACCGGGTGGTAAAGGTAAGGGTGCGGAGGATTCCGCGAAGGAGATGCGCAGGGCTCTTGCTGATCGCATAGAAGACAACCTCTCAACGCTCCTGAAGAAGTCAGAAGAGTTGCTCGCGGCGAATCGCGCTGCAGTTTTAGCGGTGGCTCATGCATTAGAGACGTACAAGACTCTTTCGGGTGAAGACGTCACAGCCGTTATTGAAGGTACTCAAGGTGCAGTGGTTGATGGGCGTCCATATTCACGCCCGGAGAACCACGCGTTGCTCGAGGAGTATCACGTGGCGGCCCTCAACGCCCATCTGGCTCACAACAAACCAGATATCGCGCTACCCGTCCTGCTCTAAACTCTGGAGTAACTTGTGAATTCATTCATCAGAGTGAATCCGCACTTGCTGTAAACGCGTTTCGCGGAGTAATTCTCTGCATAGACGCCAAGGCCCACTTGTCTCGCCCCGAGTTCTTCGCACCTTTCCACCATCGTGGTGACGAGCCTAGTTGCCAGACCTCTGCCTCGCTGGGCGGTATGCGTTGCGATCGAGGCTAAACAGAATTCTCCGGATTGCCATTGGACGATTGCGCCCACTGCCGAGATCTCTCCGGATTGATCCAAGAGGGTGGTCCACGATTGGATCTCTGGATCGCCAGGCTTTACCGAAGAGTCGGGTGAATGCGCTTCTAGGAAATTCGCGATCTGCAGATCGGTTTTCGTCGCTGGCACTGCTGGCACTGCTGGAGACTCGCGCAGGATCAATGATCGTGCGAAGAAATCCCACCTACCGCGGATCTCTGATCGATCTGGCGCAGTGGCTTCGCGGGGGAGTGTGTAGCGCTCCCACGTGGCAAGCGCGTTCGCTCGGGGACCACACGCGATGCCATAGCCTTCAGAGTTACTCACCCAGAGGGTTCCCTCCTGATAGATGGCATCGGCAAATTTCCCTGGGGCAACGGCAAAGCGGAGGTAATTATTGATTCCAAAGAGGCGTTCGGCGGTCGCCATTAATTCCGGGAAGTCAAGATGCGTCGCCACATAGCGATCGTAATCCCGATTAGGCTGAGGTGGTGCTCTTTGATTCGCCCCGAAATAGCGTCGCCCCGTTGGCGGCCCGCATGCGACCCACAACTCGCGATGAGGTAGTCAGTCAAGATCACTTACTTGGCGAGGGCGCACCTCTGCGTCGTCTTATTGACGGTGCGCCGGGGTCGATGTCGAGCGTCATTCTCTACGGACCGCCCGGGTCAGGAAAGACCACCCTCGCGCAATTGATCGCACAGAGTGGATCTCGAGAATTTGTGGAGATCTCCGCGGTGTCGGCTGGAGTGAAGGAAGTTCGTGAGGCGCTTGAGCGCGCTCGTTTCGATCTCGGTTCTTCCGGTAGGGAGACGGTGCTCTTTATCGATGAAGTGCACCGTTTTAGTAAGGCACAACAAGACGCGCTACTCCCCGCAGTAGAGAATCGACTCGTCACGTTGGTCGCCGCAACTACTGAAAATCCTTCCTTTTCGATCATTACGCCATTACTCTCCCGATCCTTACTTATTACGTTGCGAGCCCATTCCGATCAGGAATTAGGAGTGCTCATCGATAGGGCCACTCAAGCCCCGCAGGGCCTTGATGGTAAGTATCGTGTGGATGCGCGCGCGAGAGAGGCGTTGATCACCTTTGCTCAAGGGGACGCTCGACGTGCGCTCACCTATTTGGAAGCTGGAGTTGCACTCCTATCTGAAGGGGATGAACTCACTACGGAGATACTGGCTCAGGCAGTCGATCGAGTGATTGCATCACTCGACGGTGATACGCACTACGACATGGCGAGCGCATTCATTAAGAGCATTCGTGGTTCTGATGTGGATGCGGCAATGCATTACTTGGCCCGCATGCTCGAGTCAGGGGAGGATCCTCGCTTTATCGCCCGTCGTCTCATGATCAGCGCGAGCGAAGATGTGGGACTTGCTGACCCCAGCGCATTGGGTGTCGCGGTGGCTGCGGCAGACGCGGTCGCCATGATCGGTATGCCCGAAGCGCGAATCATCCTGGCGGAGGCAACGGCTTACCTGGCAGTGGCTCCCAAATCGAATGCTGCCTATCGTGCGGTAGATGCCGCCATCGCAGATGTCCGGGCTGGGAAATCGGGGGCGATTCCGGCCCATCTGCGGGATGCCCATTCGGGTGCGCTCCGCGATGATCGCGCCCGGGAATCGCGCCAGAGCGCTCCCTACCGGTACCCTCACGACTATCCAGAAGGTGTGGTGGCCGGCTCATACCTGCCCGAGGCACTTCAAGGACGAACGTATTACGAGCCCACGGATCACGGTTTCGAGGCCCGCGTTCGACAGAGTTTGGCCAAGATCAAAGCGATCTTGCGGGGTGAAGGGCAGGAGTGAAGATGAGCGTCGGAGATATCGCCGGCTTGGTCGCCGCGGGAGCCTTGTTGATCTTTGTGTTGGCGTTCGCTGTTCCCCTCATGAAATTGGGGCGGGTGCTCGATGAAACGTCCAACGTCATCAAAGCGGTAGGTAGTAAAACCATGCCCCTCATGGACGAGGTCACTACAACTGTCACGTTGACCAATACTCAGTTAGAGCGAGTCGACGCGATTACTCGTAATGTGCAGAGCACCACCGAGAGCATCTCCGGCCTCACCCAATCATTTACCGATACGTTGAGTGGGCCTTTGATGAAGGCAGCAGCCTTCTCCCTAGGTTTGCGCAAGAGCGCCCGCGATCGTGGTCGCAGCGATGACGCTTATCCACGCAGACGTCGCACGCGACGCAACCATTCGGAGTAATTCTTCATGGAATCAGCAGAGATCCGTCGTCGTTGGCTTGCCTTCTTTGAGAATGGAAATTCCCAAGGTCTGAACCACTCAGTCGTACCGTCAGCTTCACTCATCGCAGACGATCCCAACCTCCTACTGGTCAACGCAGGAATGGTTCCTTTTAAGCCATACTTCCTCGGCGAGCTTGCAACTCCGTACCCACGTGCAACAAGTGTGCAGAAGTGTGTGCGCACTCTTGATATCGACGAAGTGGGTAAGACGACCCGTCACGCTTCTTTCTTCCAGATGTGCGGAAATTTCTCGTTTGGCGACTATTTCAAGGAAGGCGCGATCGCGCTGGCTTGGGAATTACTTACCAAACCGATTGCAGAGGGTGGATTTGGTTTCCCAGAAGAGCGACTTTGGGTCACGGTCTATTTGGATGACGACGAAGCTGCAGATATTTGGCATAAGCAAGTAGGGGTACCGAAAGAGCGCATTCAACGTCGCGATATGGCGGACAACTTCTGGTCTATGGGTGTGCCTGGACCGTGTGGCCCCTGCAGTGAGATTTATTACGATCGCGGGCCAGAATATGGCCGCGAAGGCGGACCGATTGCCGATGAAGATAGATATCTTGAAGTGTGGAATCTCGTCTTTATGCAATTCGAGCGAGGCGCTGGCGGTGGCAAAGATAGTTATCCCATTCTCGGCGAATTGCCTGCAAAGAATATTGATACCGGACTTGGGTTAGAACGCACAGCTGCTCTACTCCAAGGTGTCGAAAACATTTACGAGATCGATACCACCATGATGATCCTCAATCGTGCGAGCGCTATCACGGGTGTTAAGTATGGCCAAGATCCGGTTGCAGATGTGCGTCTGCGGGTGATTGCCGATCATGCTCGCACAAGCGCGATGTTAATCGGTGATGGAGTCACTCCTGGAAACGAAGGTCGTGGATATGTTCTGCGCCGCATGATGCGCCGCACTGTACGTAATATGCGCCTTCTTGGCGCGCATGATCCGATTATGAGTCAACTCATTGATTCCAGCATCCTTGCCATGGG
>RGER01000460.1 GCA_009917815.1 Actinomycetota bacterium | reverse complement strand
TGCCTCGTGCGCAAACGAGTCTAGGTCTGCCTTCTCCAGCGGGGGCAGGCTTAACTCATCTAGTTGTGCTGCCACTTCAGCCTCGCTTTTACCTTCGGCAAATAGCCAGACCAAAGCTTTAGAGTACGGGAGTCTCATATACCTATCTTTGAGTATCAACCCATGAAACAGCCACAGTCAACTAATCTATCGCTTTGGGTCTTGACAGACGATCAAAAAGCACCCTTAGGGCGGTATAAGTACCCTAGAAGGGAGAATAAGTATGGTTTCGAACTTTTCGGTACTGTCTTTTGGGGGCGGGCAAGACTCTGCGGCCTTGCTTCATCTTTATTTAAACGACCGCAATTTCAGGAGCACTTACGCTCCCGGTCACTTTATTTCGGTCATGTCGGCTACAGGGGACGAGCACCCACATACGAACGCGTATGTGCAGGAGGTCAGTCACCTGTGCGGCAAGCACGGGCTTGAGTTTTATCATCTGACCCCCGATCTCGGGTTTCATGTCCCGAGCTGGCCAGATTTGATTACGCCACAGCTCAGGGAGGTCGACGAAGCCTACCAGCCGACCCTGGTTCAACTAGGCACAAAGACCTGTACGCTTCAGCTTAAGCTTGGGCCGATCTACAAGTTTTTGGACGCCTATATCAATAAGCGCCTGAACTATGGTTTCACAGTTCAGCCCAGTGGCGGGTGTCAGAAGCAAGCAATTCGAAGGTTTGGTGAAGAACACGGGATGATCCGGATGCTCATTGGGTTTGCAGCCGGTGAGGAGAGGCGGATGGAAAATAGCCTGAAGCAAGAGGCCCAGCATCACGAGGGCACGAGCTTTTGGCGTCACATCAAACGTTACTTTCCTCTAATAGACCTTGGGATGGACAGGGCTGCGTGCCAGCGCTTTCTTTATGAAGCGTCTGGTTATGTTCCATATCCGTCCAACTGCATGCGCTGCCCGTACATGAGCATGGAGGAGCTTTTGTGGCTTGAGCTTCATTACCCGGAGAAGCTGGCTGAGTGGGCTTT
>RGER01000459.1 GCA_009917815.1 Actinomycetota bacterium | reverse complement strand
CATGGATAAAAAGGCTAAATATCTGTGTTTTGATTTTAATTGCTTGATCTATCGCTGTATCCGGGCACCTTCTATGAGTGGAGTGCCCGCCGTAACGATGAGTGACGCTGATTCTGTCGTGGTGTGGGAAGATGCGCTCTTGAAAGAAGTGAAAGCTACTGTAAAAGAGGTTTGGTCGGTGGCAGGTAAGCCGGCGAATGTGTTTCTGGCGGTGGATGGTGTTGTGCCGACTGCTAAAATCCGTCAACAGCGTGTGCGACGGTTCAAGTCTGCCTGGCTCCGTGGCAGCGGAGGCAGCAGCGGAGGCGGCAGCGGAGGCAGCTGGGATTCGAATTCTATCACGCCAGGCACGGAATTTATGCGCAAGTTGACTCGGGTGTTAGAGGGGTTGTGTAAGGAGAAGGGGTGGATTCTGAGCAGTGTCGATGAAGCCGGTGAGGGGGAACACAAGGTTATGAAGTGGTTGAAAGGAAATGCTAAGAAGGGCGATTGTTGTGTGGTGTACGGGCTTGATGCCGACCTTATTTTGCTGAGTATGTTGACAGGCGAGATGGCTGGCTTGGACATGTATCTGTTGCGCGAGAAGCAAGAGTTTGGCCCCGCTGCGGGGGCAGGCCAAGGACCCCAGGAATACACGTTCATGAATCTGGCTGAATTTAAGCGACGACTCGGCATTACAGGGTATCAGGAAGTGTTGAATTATCTTGCGCTGATGTCGCTCATGGGCAATGACTTCTTGCCTCATAGTTTGACGCATAAACTGGGTGATGATGGGCATGACTGTGTGATGGACGAATTGCGGGAAATGAGGCGCGGGGGGATATGGCTCGTGGTGGATGATAAGATACAGTATGATGTCTTGGGGACTCTGTGTAAAAGGTGGTCTGTGGACGAGGATGCGCGCATGGAGAAGATGATTCGTGCGAAGCGCCAGCAGGCCGAGAGGGGTGTGGGGCGAGGAATGGATCCCTCGGAGGCTCTTCCATTGGAATGGGATGTGGAGAAGGTGCTGGTCGGTGA
>RGER01000458.1 GCA_009917815.1 Actinomycetota bacterium | reverse complement strand
ATTTACAGGCCGAAGAGATCCGCAATCTGGAGCTCTGGTCCTATGAGGTCGTATTCAAGATGACGCGCGAATACAAGACCGGCCAGCCAATGCTCGTACACTGCGCCGCCGGCATGCAGCGCTCGGCCGCCTGTGTGGCCATGTTTCTCATGGCTACGCGCAACATGATACCCGATCAGGCGATTGCGTTCATCAAAGAGCGACGCGAGATAGCATTTCAACCTTCTGCGAACTTTTATCAAAGTATGGAAGGATTTTATCGGGCCTATCAGCGCGACATTGTTCCCAGAGTGGCCAATGTTTCTATCTAGCGCCTATGTAGATGGCCGCTGCCGCCGCTGTTGCTGCTGCTATGCAAAGGCCCTTTTACACAGAGAAAACAAATGTAAAAGTGGATTATACAGATGCGACGGGCAATCCCACGTCGGTAGACTTGCCCTTAGTCACTCTTCCTGCTGGGACAGTTGTGTTCCGTGCGATGAAAATACCCAACCCGGCAAAGGGCGAAGACGTGCGCCAGTTTTACCGCGACTATTTGGGGAACACGGAAGGCTCCAAGCTCTGTCTTTCACCCCTACACAATGTCTTCTTCTATCCCTTCCCCTATATCGCATTCGGAGCCCACACGGTCGGCTCCACCTTCACCATGATGCAGATGTCCGTACTCGTCCATCCTGTCACCGTGGTCTGCGCCATGGCTCCGTCCGACTTTGTGCGTGGTCGGGCGCTCCGTTATGACGGCGATGCGCCGTGGCAGCGCTGTAGCAATTTCGCAGGTCCTGGCGTAGAGTGCCATCCTCGTACGGGGGCGGAAAGAAGTGCCTTGGCCTACGACAATTGTGTGAGACCAGAGTTCCAGGCGAGTTCCGGTGTGCGCGGATGGATGGCTATAGCGGATCGCGATTCCTTGAATCCGGATGTCTTAGAAGGGATTCGTAAGAAGGCGATAATCAGCAAGACAGTGCCAATGAGCGCCTATCTCCTACGTTTACATCTTGCCACTTTACTTGACCGCCACCT
>RGER01000457.1 GCA_009917815.1 Actinomycetota bacterium | reverse complement strand
GCGTTTTTGTTCGCTGAAGCCGGCTAACCCCATGAAAGATCATGGGGTTAGCCGCGGTCCAGTCTAACTGATCGGGAGATGCGCTCTTACCGGAACCAAGAAGGGTTACAGCAAGAAAACCATTAGAGCGCCTAACAAAATGAGTTTATGTCGTGCTGAGGAAGCGCCAGCAAATGAGACAGGCGCCAAGTTTGAGGAATGCCTCATGCATGGAAGGCAGCCGTTCGTAACGTACTCTCAATCGTCGGAACTGATGCAGCCACGCGATGGTTCGCTCCACTACCCAGCGGGTCTTTCCCAAGCCACTGCCGTGCTTGGTATAACGACGGGCGATTTGGGATTCGATGCCACGCTCAGCAAGATTGTCGCGCAGAGCATTCGAGTCGTAGCCGCGATCGGCTTGGATGAGCTTAGGCTTGCGCTGCGGTGCTCCGCGCCGGCCTGCGATTGGTGGAATGGCGTCGACCAAGGGCAGCAACTGCGTGACGTCATTGCGGTTGGCTGCAGTCAGCACTACCGAAAGCGGGATACCTTGGGCATCCGTGAGAAGGTGGTGCTTGCTGCCCGGACGACGGCGATCGGTTGGGTTCGGTCCACTTTTTTTCCCGCGCCCACGGCGCGAATGGACGAGCTGTCTGCTACCGCGCGCGAGAAGTCCAGTTGGTCCGCGCCGCGAAGCTCGGACAGCAACACACGGTGCAGCCGGTCCCATACCCCTTGCCGCTGCCAATCCCTCAATCGTCGCCAGCATGTCATGCCAGAACCGCAACCCATCTCCTTGGGCAGCATCTCCCACGGGATGCCGGATCGCAACACGAACAGAATCCCCGTGAGCACAGCCCGGTCCTCTAGCGGCAGCCGTCCGGCGTATCGCTTGCGCCTTGGCTTTTTCGGCAACAACGGCTCGATGCGTGCCCACAACGCGTCTTCGATCAACGGCTTCGGCATCCGCGTCCCTCCCAAGCATGCGGTGCCTCACCGTACCAAGACTTTCATCAGTGTACAAGCTTCATTTTGTTAGACGCTCTTAGCGTTTTAGCCGTCTCATC
>RGER01000456.1 GCA_009917815.1 Actinomycetota bacterium | reverse complement strand
GGGAGCGGATGAGGAATCGCTTACCTTCGGGAGATTCAAGAGAGAACCCCCCTCCCCTGCCATCCACGACATCGACCGTGAGGTGCGTGTGTTTCCAGTACTCGAATTGAGTGGCTGACATCCAGAACCCAATCGATTCTGGAATGTCAGCCACCTTCAATTCTGAAAGCTTGACGTCCGCTCCGCCCACCCGGAATTCGCCAGCCGGATAACACATGGGGGAAGAGCCATCGCAGCATCCGCCTGATTGATGAAACATCAGCGGACCGTGAATTGCGTAGAGCTTTCGAAGTAACTCTTCGGCGGCGCTCGTCAATTCAACTCGTGATGGCATCTCCTCCATACGTGGCCCTTCGATTTAGAAGAAGCCCAACTTGTTAGGTGAGTACGAAACAAGGAGGTTCTTCGTCTGTTGATAATGATCGAGCATCATCTTATGGGTTTCGCGGCCGATACCGGAGGCCTTGTAACCACCAAATGCCGCACCGGCTGGGTATGCGTGGTAGCAGTTGGTCCACACACGACCAGCCTGGATCTCACGTCCCGCACGGTAAGCAGTGTTCATATCGCGGCTCCACACGCCGGCACCGAGGCCATAAAGGGTGTCGTTGGCAATCTCCATGGCGTTGTCAAAACCATCGAACTTAGTTACCGAAACAACCGGTCCGAAGATTTCTTCTTGGAAGATACGCATGGAGTTATTGCCTTCGAAGATCGTTGGAGTGACGTAGTAACCGCCCGAGAGTTCGCCGCCGAGATCTGCGCGCTCGCCACCGGTGATTACCTTGGCACCTTCCTTCTTACCAATCTCGAGGTAGGAAAGGATCTTCTCTAACTGATCATTCGACGCTTGCGCACCGATCATCGTGGAGAGATCGAGTGGGTGACCCTGAACAATGGCCTGCGTGCGCTTGGTGACATCGCCGAGGAACTTGTCATAGATCTTGGTGTCGATCAAACCACGCGAGGGGCAGGTACATACTTCACCTTGGTTCAAGGCAAAGAGCGTGAAGCCTTCAAGCGCCTTGTCGTAGAACGCATCATTCTCT
>RGER01000455.1 GCA_009917815.1 Actinomycetota bacterium | reverse complement strand
GCGACGCCTCATCCCTGGGCGGCCAGAACAATGTGCTCGAGTGGTTCAACGCTCGGCGCAGATGATCGGGTTAACCGAAATACCCGAGCAGAGCATCGGATGTGGCAGCCCCCAAGGGGCATGAGTCAGCTCGCCCCAAAGCAGAGTCGGCGATTAGCCGTTCCTCAAAAAATCTCCGAAGTCATTTCACTTTTTCGAGGGTAGAACAGAACGCGAAATTGACTTCCAATGAGGGCGTTGCGCCACAGTATTCGATCTTGCCTGCCTCAACGGTGCCCGTTGAAATTGCTCTGTCCGAAGAAATGATGAAGCTTTTGCCGTCTTTGGCGATGACACCCGTCAGCAGAGACAGGCGACCCTTTGAGTTTTTGCTCATGCCATGAAACGTCCGACCTTGCTGTTCCAGGATCTTGATTTCGCCTTGTATGGGTTGCTGGGACAACTCGAGATGGGATTTTTTGGCTTCTGTACCTGACCTTGCATAGACGCCAGCGCTGGGCTTCCAAATGCCCACCATATCGGGTATTTCAGGATCAGCGGCATAAGCCATCCCAGTCAATCCGGCGAAAGACAAGCAGATCAAAGAAAT
Source organism: Actinomycetota bacterium (assembly GCA_009917815.1). Lineage (GTDB taxonomy): Bacteria > Actinomycetota > Actinomycetes > Nanopelagicales > Nanopelagicaceae. The sequence continues at coordinate 460 of RGER01000455.1, read as the reverse complement.
CTTATTCATGCGTGAAGCTCCAGTGTTTAACGATTCTGAAATTTCAATACATTTTTGAAATTGCAAATGAATCTTAATGTTTGCTGGAAACGTGTCAATACTTGCAATGGCGATTGCAAGTCAAAAGAGACTGGGAAGGCGAGGATTCGCTGGGCTGAAGATTGTGGAGAATCTTCTGGCGGAGTCGGAGGGATTCGAACCCTCGATGCGCTTTTGGCGCATACTCCCTTAGCAGGGGAGCACCTTCGGCCTCTCGGTCACGACTCCTGGCCAAACTCGATTCTAACCGCAGCCTAGATCGAGCAGCGGCGTGGCCTTGAGAAATCAGGCCGCCACGGCGTCCAGGCCAAAGGCCTTGTGCAGGGCACGCACCGCCAGCTCCATGTATTTTTCTGCAATGACCACGCTGGTCTTGATTTCGCTGGTGGAGATCATCTGAATGTTGATGCCCTCTTCACTC
>RGER01000454.1 GCA_009917815.1 Actinomycetota bacterium | reverse complement strand
TGGAGGCCCAGAAAGCGACCTGTTAATAGCGTCCCTGGGGAATAAGAAGCTTGCCAAGAAACTTGCGACGCCGGGCGGACGAGCCAGAGCGCTTGTAAGCCTCACTGCCAAGTCGATATTCATGCACTACTTTGTGTGGCCTGGATACGCCATATTCAAGGCGCCAGGAACGCTTGTTTCATATAAGCAAGATACTTGGCGACCAGAAAAACCAGAACTTCGACTGGTTAAGAAGTAAAAACTAACGGGCCCCGCAGGATACCCGCGGGGCCCTTCACCGAAAGGAGGCTCCTATGAGCCAACATAAACACGAGGCAAACGGTCTTACCTTCCTCTACGGATGGGATAGGCCGCTTGGGTACTTCTTTCTCGTTATCTTCAACAGACACGGCCACCCCGTATGGTCAAACATGAATCGTTTTGACCCCGCCATGTCTATCGACGAGATCGACGCAACTATGCAAGAGTACGGGCACCGCCTCCCTGAAACCGAACGCAGAAAACTCATCGGCGACCGGCTTAGGGAAAGCGGCATATAAACACGAAAGGAAACACATGGAAGTCATTAAGATCCGAAAGTACCAGAACAGGAAGCTCTACAACAGGACCGCAAACGCCTACATCAACTCGGAAGAGCTTAAGCAACTCATCCGCGAAGGCAAAGACGTCGTCATCACCGATCACAAAACGAAAAACGACATCACTGCACAAGTCCTTGTTCAGCTCATCTTTGAAACTGAACGCCGGGCAGTGTCGCGAGACACCGTTCCGCTGCTTAAAACAGTGATCAAAACCAAAGGCACCTTCTCCGGGTTCGTAACTGACCCTCCAGGAACTGCCTGATCCAAGAAAGGAAACTCACTATGCAACTCAAAAACCCCATACACCCAGAAGTAGTTTTGGGTAGAAGGGGTAATCCACTCGCTATTCGCATTTACCAAGAGCTTCTCCGTGATGTCACGGTTGAGCAAGAGGGCGTACTCATCAAGGGGTTTGCCGCTGATTATCTCGAGAAGGACCAAAACCTTCTTGAGCACATCATCATCTGCA
>RGER01000453.1 GCA_009917815.1 Actinomycetota bacterium | reverse complement strand
CGCCATGCTGAGCGGTCGCGACTGGGCCTCTTTTCATGATCTTGTGTCAGGCCCCGGCGCGGGCGATCTGTGGCCGCGCGCTTTCGAAGCGCGCCCCGAGGGAGAGCGCGTGCTGCGCGATTATGGACTGCAGGGGGAATGGCTTGATCATCTCACCGCACCGTTCACCCGGCCCGAAAATGGGATTGTTGGTTGCCGGCTCATCTACCCGGACGGCAAAATCCAACATTCCGGCGTTTACTTTGATGCAGAAGAATCAGACCTGCAAGAAGGAACGAATAGAATGGGTGATGTCCTCATAAATACGGACCCCGTCATGGTTGATCAGAAAGATGTCGATGTCCTTTCGCGCAAGCTGGTCTTTCAAAAACTCCTCTCGGGTTTTTACGACCCCGGAAGTTCTTGCGGTCACTTCACCAAACGGAATCTCCTCTCCTGAAATCATCAAAGCAACTTTCCAAGAAGCCTTCATCTTTTCCCACGATTTTGGATCGTCCAGAGAAGTTACAACTTCTCTAATCTCCCCACTTTTTTTGTGTTTATAGATGGTGCCTGTTCTTGTTTTTGTTTTGATGGATCCCTCTGGCCGTGGTCCGTAGTTTTTAACTGGAACCCGCTCCTGCCCGAGCACCTGCTTATTACCACCGGAGGTCCAGAGGATAGCAGAGCGGAGGTTGGTGAACTTAGTTACGTCATCGAACCAGCTTGTGTGTAGAATCGAGAGCGGCGCCGAGATCAGTACCTTGCCTCTGCTGATCTCGCCTCGTTCGATCAGCATCTCGATAGCTCGCGCCATAGAGCCGGTTTTTCCAAGCCCGCAGTCCGCAAAGATTGGCGCGTGCGGGTTGGCCAGCACGGTTCCAATGATCTTTGTTTGGTGCGCATATGGCACGAACTTACCGTTAGGTTCCACGGGGTAGCGTTCTTTTTGCTGAACGCGCTGAACGTCATCCCGGTGGTTTTTATACTTGGAGTGCTTGAGCTTAAGTTCGTCCAAGTACTTTTGCCCCGCCACGACAACGGGTTTTCCGGGTCCCGTGAATATGCGAG
>RGER01000452.1 GCA_009917815.1 Actinomycetota bacterium | reverse complement strand
GTATCTTGACGAACGCCATAGGAAACGATGTCGAACCACTTTCCAGAAAAATTCACCTTGGACCCATGGGTGAGGTGCCCGCCATGCGGTAGTGACATCGCAAGTACGGTATCGCCAGGTTTTGTGAAAGCGGCATACACCGCAATATTTGCACTGGCACCAGAGTGCGGTTGCAAATTTGCATGCTCGGCACCAAAGAGCGCCTTTGCTCGTTCGATGCCCAGTATCTCGGCGCGATCAACATCAGCGCATCCACCGTAATATCGCTTTCCTGGATATCCCTCTGCATACTTATTGGAAAGCGTGGAACCAAGAGCCGCAAGTACGGCAGGCGACGTAAAGTTCTCGCTCGCTATGAGTTGTAATCCGTCACGTTGCCGATCCAACTCATCAAGGATGATGGTGGCGATCTCTGGATCCTGAGATTTCAATGCATCGAAGTCTGGACCCCAGAACTCTGAACTCATACCGCTTCCTTTCGTCGTGTGCTCACTCTACGACCAAGGAAGGCGCAACCTTGGCGAGATCAAAGAATGAGATGCTTCCGCGCCGCACTAAACGCGGCGGCTTTACTGTGAAATCTATTACTGAAGATATTCCAGCAACACTTTGTTGCCCGCCGTCGACCACCAGGTCACACTCTTGGGCAACGGCTATCTCGCCCACTTCATGAGCGAGGGGCTCCCCCACACGTGATGCGAGAGCGCATGCGAGTGGGCCCGTAAGTCGGAGTAATTCACGCAGTCGGGGAGAGTGAGGTTGGCGCACCACGAAAGCTCCCATCTCGCGTCGATCACCTAAATCCCACGAGAGCCCACCCTGCGCCAAGACCAGAAGTGCGAGCGGACCGGGCCAAAATGCATCGATTAATGCCGAGGCTTCTTCATCGATTTCACGCGCGATTCCATGCAAAGTGGGTTGATCGGCTATGAGCACTTGCAGGGTTGCGCCTGATTCCATTAAGCGAAGTTCACGAATGCGAGCGGTTGCGCTGAGGTGAAATGCATCTGCTAGCAATAGATAGGCATGGTCGTCAGGAAAGGCCACCAC
>RGER01000451.1 GCA_009917815.1 Actinomycetota bacterium | reverse complement strand
GCGAAGCCCTATGACTCCTCTTCCTGGGTCTGTGACACTGAGTATCTGCACAGGTCCTATGGTTTGACGGCCACCACAAGCCTGGAGGAAGGCCTAAAATTTACCATCCGAGCCTTAAGTAATGGAGCGCATCATTGACATCTCCTATCGCCATCGCCTCGCACACCTTAGCAGTTGTCTCACCATGTATCCTATCCTAGAATCTATATATGCTATAAAACAGCCAAAAGACATAGTGGTTCTTTCCGCAGGTCATGCGGGTCTGGCACAGTATGTGGCCTTGGAAAAGTTTGAGGGTCAAGACGCCGAAAAACTCATGGTGGATTTTGGCGTACATCCTGCTAGAGACCCTTCTCGCGGTATTCACGTTTCTTCGGGATCTCTGGGAAGCGCCGTGCTCGTGGCGGTAGGCCTCGCCATGGCCGATCCTTCTCGCCGTGTCTTCTGTCTTCTTTCGGACGGGGAATGTGCCGAGGGGACTGTGTGGGAGGGTCTCGCCTTTGTAAAATCACATAGCCTCACGAATTTAATCCCGCACGTGAATATCAATGGCTACGGCGCATATGATGCGATTGATAGGGAAGATCTAGCCACCAGACTCAAGGCATTCTGTCCTTGGGTCATCATACACCAGACCCAGAATCCCGAGGCACCTCATATGCGTGGCCTAGAAGGTCATTATCATATCATAAAATCGCAGGAGGAAAGTGATAGCCTCAAATCACTCGTACACAACGGATAGCTCTTCCTCGGAACCAACCCTTTTACTCCATTCCAAACAAGCATCCAGGCCTTTTTGACGACGTGTAAGAGGGTCTGCTTTTATCTTCTTTGAGTAGTGCTTCCAGTGCCACTCAAAGCTGAGCGCAGAATGCTGATTGGTAAAGCCTGTCACGTGGCAGACGCGATACCACTGCCCAGGCCTTCGGCCAGTGGCACGAGCTCCTCCTGATAGTAGCCCGTTGTGTTGTGAAAGTCGGCGATCCAGGTCAACGGTTGCTCCAATATAGGTATTGATTGGTTCAGAGGTTGTGGCGAGACAGTAGACGA
>RGER01000046.1 GCA_009917815.1 Actinomycetota bacterium | reverse complement strand
TGTGAAAGCCGCGCCTGTGAAAGCCGCGCCTGTGAAAGCCGCGCCTGTGAAAGCCGCGCCTGTGAAAGCCGCGCCTGTGAAAGCCGCGCCCGCTAAGGCCGATACCAAGGTCGCGAAGAACGAGAAGCCTGTCAAAATCGATTCGCTCCTTGAGGAGAGTATCGAAGTAAAGATTGATGTTGAGCTCGAAGATGATATTGATCTCGAAGAAATAGAATTAGAAGATCTCGAAGCCGTTGTTGCGGAAGCGATCGCTATCGTCGAAGTTGAATCTTTGGTCGACGAAGTGGAGACACCAGAGAAGCCGGGCGAAGACACAGAAGAGTTCACCCTTTCTGCTTCCGATGAGGAAGATGCCCCTGTTCAGCAGGTGGTTTCTGCTGGCGCTACCGCTGATCCCGTCAAGGATTACCTGAAGCAAATCGGTAAAGTCGCGCTCCTCAATGCCGAGCAAGAGGTAGAGCTTGCGAAACGAATTGAAGCGGGTCTCTTCGCTGAAGAAATTCTTAACTCTGGCAAAAAGTTTGGTGATCGTGAAAAGCGTGAGATGGATTGGATCGCCGAAGATGGCCGCCGCGCAAAGAACCATCTTCTTGAAGCAAACCTTCGTCTCGTGGTCTCACTTGCAAAGCGCTACACCGGCCGAGGGATGCTCTTCTTGGATCTGATCCAAGAGGGAAACCTTGGTTTGATTCGTGCGGTTGAAAAGTTCGACTACACCAAGGGCTACAAGTTCTCCACCTATGCAACGTGGTGGATCCGCCAGGCAATTACGCGCGCTATGGCAGATCAAGCGCGCACCATTCGTATTCCGGTACATATGGTTGAAGTCATCAATAAGTTGGCCCGGGTACAACGCCAGATGCTTCAAGACTTGGGTCGCGAACCCACGCCAGAAGAATTAGCACGCGAATTAGACATGACACCCGAAAAGGTTGTAGAAGTTCAAAAGTACGGACGAGAACCCATCTCACTCCACACCCCACTGGGCGAAGAAGGCGATAGCGAGTTCGGTGATCTCATCGAAGATTCCGAAGCTGTAGTTCCAGCAGACGCCGTGAGCTTCACGCTGCTTCAGGAGCAACTTCACTCGGTGCTCAATACGTTGAGCGATCGCGAAGCCGGAGTCGTTCAAATGCGCTTTGGATTGACGGATGGCCAACCTAAGACCCTCGACGAAATCGGCAAGGTCTACGGGGTTACTCGCGAGCGCATTCGACAGATTGAATCAAAGACCATGTCTAAGCTACGCCACCCATCGCGCTCGCAGGTGTTGCGCGACTACCTCGACTAAATCGCAGCCTCGACTAAATCGCAGCCTCGACTAAATCGCAGCCCCGATCAAATCGCAGTGCCGCTAGTGGGGAGCCGCTAGCGGTGACTAGTGAGCGTCAGAATCGACGAGACGGTTCGTCTCATCATGGATTTCAGCAGCGACTTTGTTGAGGCTGCCGCTGTACCGCAACGATCGCTGGCGAGCAAGCTACTTACTTCATTCACTGTAGGCCTCCCGTCAGAATTTTCTTATTACTTACGTTGTGTGAACATCAAAGCAGGTATTTTTCATTCCCGCAGGGAGAAATACGCTGTGGCGTGTCCTCAATCACAATTCACCGCCTCCTCTCAGGCTTCCTGGCGAAAACGCTCCGCTAGGGAGGCGGATATCCCAGGCACTGGCTCCTTCTCCCGGTAACCTGCCCATCGTGCCTCCCGCCGCCAAAAAACCCGCCGCCAAAAAACCCGCCGCCCAGAAACCCGCCGACGGGCCTGCTCCTCGGGCGAGCGCTAAGAGCGCCGGAGCCACAGAGGGCAAGTCGAGTGATTACTCAGCGAAACATCTCTCCGTCCTGGAGGGGCTTGACGCGGTCCGTAAACGCCCCGGAATGTATATCGGCTCCACCGATTCGCGCGGCCTCATGCACTGCCTCTGGGAGATCATCGACAATGCAGTCGATGAAGCGCTCGCTGGTCATTGCACCGAGATCATCGTCGCGCTCCTACCCGATGGATCAGTAGAAGTCTCCGACAATGGTCGCGGTATCCCCGTTGATATCGAGCCGAAGACGGGTCTTACTGGCGTGGAAGTGGTCATGACGCGACTTCATGCGGGTGGCAAGTTTGGTGGCGGCTCCTACACCGCATCGGGTGGTCTCCACGGGGTGGGCGCAAGCGTCGTCAACGCGCTGAGCGAGCGCCTCGATGTAGAGGTTGACCGCGATGGACTCATCCATCAGATGTCTTTCCGTAGAGGTACCCCTGGATTCTTCGACGGAGAGGGTCCGAAGGCCGCTTTCACGAAGAAGAGTGGGTTACGCAATGGCGGCAAAGTAAATAAAAAGGTAACTGGCACTCGCATTCGATGGTGGAGTGATCGCCAGATTTTCATCAAGGAAGCCTCGCTTGAACTCACCGAAATTTACGATCGCGCGAGACAGACCACATTCCTCATTCCAGGACTTGCGATCGAAGTGCGTGACGAGCGCAAAGAGAGAACTGTCGAACGCTTCCAATCCACAGGTGGCATCGCGGAATACTGTGAGTTTTTAGCGCCCGATTCCTCGCTCTGCGATCCCATTCGGATTCATGGCAATGGCCACTTCACCGAGAGCGTGCCCGTGCTTGACGAGCAAGGTCACATGGTCACGACGGACGTGGATCGAGACGTGGTGGTGGATATCGCGCTTCGCTGGGGTAATGAATACGAGACCGTGATCAAATCATTTGTGAACATCATCGCTACCCCCAAGGGCGGTACGCACGTCACCGGATTTGAAAGATCGGTCACTAAGTCATTTAACGAAGCCTTACGATCAGCAAAATTACTCAAGACGAGTGAGCCAGATGTCATCAAAGACGACGTGCTCGAAGGTTTAACCGGCGTCATCACCGTGCGCCTCGCTGAGCCCCAGTTCGAGGGTCAAACCAAGGAAGTGCTGGGAACAAATGCTGTCACGCGCATCGTCTCCCATGTCGTCTCCGCACAATTGAAGCACTTCTTCAACAGTAGTAAGCGCAACGAAAAAGCAGCTGCTCGAATGATCTTGGAGAAGGTTGCCAACGCGGCGCGCACTCGAGTCGCCGCGCGTGCCCACAAGGAATTGCAACGCCGTAAGACTGCACTGGAAAGTTCAAGTCTTCCTGCCAAACTTTCAGATTGCCGAAGTGACGACGTTTTACGTACTGAACTCTTCATAGTCGAGGGAGATAGCGCTCTCGGTACCGCAAAACAGGCACGCAACTCAGAAGTACAAGCAATTCTGCCTATTCGCGGAAAGATCTTGAACGTTCAGAAGGCTTCACTCGGAGATATGTTGAAGAATTCGGAGTGTGCCTCGATTATTCAAGTCATCGGTGCTGGCTCCGGCCGATCCTTTGACCTCGAAGCTGTTCGGTATGGCCGTATCATTTTGATGTCTGACGCAGACGTCGACGGTGCTCACATTCGGTGCCTATTGTTGACGTTGATTCACCGTTATATGCGCCCGCTGCTCGACGATGGCCGAGTCTTTGCAGCCGTCCCTCCGTTGCATCGCATCGAGGTGATTGGCGGCAAGAAAGGTGAATATATTTATACGTACTCGGATGCGGAGATGCGCAAGACCCTTGCCGATCTTGATAAAAAGAATAAGCGCTGGAAAGAGCCAATTCAGCGGTATAAGGGCTTGGGCGAGATGGACTCTGATCAACTTCGCGAAACCACAATGGACTCAAGTCATAGAACGCTTCGCCGCATTACGGGTAACGATATTGAAGCAGCTGAGCGAGTTTTTGAGTTACTCATGGGCAATGATGTGGCCCCGCGCAAAGAGTTCATTATCGAGAGCGCTGCTGAGATCGATCGCGAGCGCATTGACGCCTAGGGAATCTTCACTCTAAAAATCTCGCCGCTCACTGCTTCTTTATTGCACGATTCCACTGAGAGTCCGCGCTCGCTTCGCTCTACAACCTCGGTGTACTTCTTCCCGTCCAGTGTTGCGCTCACCTGCCAACTATTTTCAGTGATTTGGACCTCTGTAAAGAGTGCCGCGAAGAGATCGATGCCTACGGAGAAGTAATGGGATTCCACAGCTTGTTCTACTCTCGAAAGGTGTGAAGATCCGCGCAGGATGCCGCCACGTCCCCAGATTCGGCCATCTGGCAGAGTGAGATGAACTGGAGCAAAGCGATGCCCGCCGATATGGCTTGACTCCCAGACCTCTCTGCCTTGGGCTTCCAACTCTTCGAGAAGCGGTCGCCCCAGTTGTGCGCAGCAGATGTCTCGCTTTCCGTTGGTACACACTAAGTCGACAGATTTTGGATGGAGTGGCGCAGCGATATCACCGGAAATCAATCTCGTGGGATCTAGATCCTGGATGTGGCGAACGTCCTGCAGGTCGAGTCTGAAGAGTGCCCCTGGCCTTGAACGCAGGGGAGCGATATAGACGCGGCGGGTCTCGTGCATGCGGTGAATGGCGTGGCGATGGCGCGAGCGCATCAGCACTACCTTGATATCGCCCTCGTCAGACCACGTGGAGAGCGCTCGACCTACATCATCGGGTAATCGTGAACCACCGGGCTCAAGCGCTTTCGAACCCCATGGGCCAGGTTGTTCAATCGCCACCCAACATGACGTACTGGGAGCTGTGGCGAAGAGTGGCTCATCGCTCTTCGAACAGGGCAGAGATGTACTCACTGAGTGATTAACGCGGCCCGGCGAAGCCGGCGATCGGGCCGGGAAGTGCGGCGCCCGAGGCATCGCGCTTTGAGAGCGGAAGATCGCACTCAATGGGTGCGCCATTAGCCGCACCCGCCCGCATCGGCGTATTGCCGACCCATGCAACGGCAATTTCGTCTTCACCTTTGAGGAATTTCTGACAGCGCACGCCACCTGTTGCGCGCCCCTTACCGGGAAACTCGGAGAGCGCAGAGAGTTTGAGCGAACCTGAGGTTCCAGGCAATGCCACCGACGAGGCGGCGATGGTGGCCACAATGGTGTTCTTCCCTGGTGTGAGAGCTTCGAAGTAACAGACCTTGTCGTTATCACCGAGGGCGATACCTGCCATCCCCGCCGCGTTGCGCCCTTGAGGTCGAACGAGAGATGCGGGGAAGTGTAAGAGTTGCGCTCCCGTAGTGACGAAGAAGAATTCTTCTTTCCCACTGACGAGTTGGCGTGCACCTACCACTTCATCGCCCTCTTTCAGCGAGATAATCTCCCATGCATCCTTATTGGTAAGTAGTTCTGGTTGCACGCGTTTGATAACACCTTGTGCGGTGGCAAGCGCAATGCCTTCACCTTCTTCGGAAAGAGTGGCAAGAGCCAAAACGCGTTCGCCCTTGTCGAGGCGGATGATCTCAGCAAGTGGCGCTCCACCAGCGAGAGAAGTAGAGCGCGATGGAATCGTAGGCAAGTCGATCGATTTCAATCGGTGAAGTCGTCCATGCGAGGTGATTAAGCCATACTCGCCCAGGGCTGTAGTTTCGATCTCATCCACGATGAGATCGTGGCGCGAACGTTGGGCTCCCCAAATTCGATCTGAGAGTGGTTCCGCGTCGGGTGTGCGTGCGATGAGCCCGGTAGCGGAGAGCACGACGCGGCATGGGTCATCACTCACCTCCATCTGCAGCGCGGCAGGTCGTACGCCTTGGGACTCCAGCAAAATGGTGCGCCGCGGGGTTGCAAAAGTTTTCGCTGCTTCCTCGAGTTCACCTGAAACGGCCTTACGAAGTTTCTTCTCATCGTCTAAAAGTTCTTGCAGCGATGCAATGGTCTTCGCGAGTTCCTTCTGTTCGGCTTCGAGTTCAATGCGCGAGAATTTAGTGAGTCGGCGGAGTGGCATTTCTAGGATGTAGTTCGTTTGGATTTCGGAAAGTTCGAAGACACTCATCAGTCGGGCGCGTGCTGCTGCCGTGTCATCGCTGGCTCGGATGACTTGAATGACTTCGTCGATATCAAGAATTGCAACTAAGAGGCCTTCCACGAGGTGAAGGCGATCAGCGGCCTTATTTCGGCGATAGGTGCTTCGACGGCGAATGACATCGAGTCGGTGTTCAATGTAAACCTCAAGAAGTTGCTTGATCCCCAGTGTTTGTGGCTTGCCATTGACTAGCGCAACCGCATTGATGGCAAAAGACTCTTCCATCGGGGTGAGACGGTAGAGCTCTTCGAGTACAGCTTCGGCGTTGAACCCATTCTTAATCTCGATGACGACTCGAGTGCCATTTTGACCGTCGGTAAGATCAGTGACATCTGAAATTCCAAGAATCTTCTTTGCTTTCACCAAATCGGCGATCTTTTCAACGATCTTCTCGGGACCAACGAGGTAGGGAAGTTCTGTAACCACAATGCCCCGCCGCTTGGGCGTGACGTTTTCAATGCGGGCGGTGGCGCGCGTGCGGAAGGAGCCACGACCACTTTCGTACGCTTCCCGAATTCCATCAAGCCCAATAATTTTTCCGCCACACGGAAAATCAGGGCCGGGCATGAATTCCATCAATTCATCCACGGTGGCTCTGGGGTGGGAAATGAGGTGGCGCGTAGCTGCTACAACCTCGCCAAGATTATGCGGGGCCATATTGGTTGCCATACCTACCGCAATTCCGGTAGCGCCATTCACCAGCAGATTAGGAAAAGCCGCAGGTAAGACAATCGGTTCTTTGAGTTGACCATCATAGTTAGAGCCAAAATCAACGGTCTCCTCATCACACTCCGCGACGATCGCCATCGCGGAAGGTGCAAGTCGAGCCTCTGAGTAACGCATGGCGGCGGGACCTGAATCGAGTGAGCCAAAATTTCCATGACCGTCAATGAGAGTCATTCGCATCGAGAAGTCTTGCGCCATGCGAACCATCGCGTCATAAATCGCGCCATCGCCATGCGGGTGGAGCTTTCCCATCACTTCACCGACAACGCGGGCACTCTTTACGTGTCCCTTTTCGGGGCGCAACCCCATCTCGGCCATCTGATAGAGAATCCGCCGTTGCACAGGTTTGAGTCCATCTCGCGCATCGGGCAGGGCGCGTGAGTAAATGACGGAGTATGCGTACTCCAGGAAGGAGCCCTGCATCTCGGCCGCTACATCAATATCAACAACATGGCCGATTTCGTTTTTCATGAGCCTATTCTCACCAAGAGCGTGCTCAACTTCGGGGAGGGCGCGCGCCTACCTGTGAAATGGCTTGAGCGGCAACTTCTGCGCCTCCCCGAAGGCAGGCTCCCAAGTCAGGCGGGGTCGCCCAATGGGCGAGAAAGCCGCCGGCATAGGCATCTCCGGCACCAGTGGTATCAATCACAGTGGCCGGCAAGGCCTCTTGGCGTTGGATCTGACCCTCATGCAGTACGAAAGAGCCTTGGGCGCCGTCTTTGATGACTACGTAGCGGGCGTGGGCCGCGAGTTGGGCTGCGGCTACCTGGAGGTCGCTGCTTGCCGTGATGACTTCAGCTTCGTCTCTGTTGAGGAAGAGGATGTCGCATCCGGTGATCCAACTAAGAAATTCCGCGACTCCATATTTGCCGATGAGTGCACTTGATGCCGCATCGATTGCAGTGGTAGCCCCAGCGCTCCGTGCGAGCGAAAGTGCTTTGAGGGTTTCTGCACGGCTTCCTTCAGCAAAGAGCGAGTAAGAGGCGATGTAGAGAATGTCGTGGGGGGAGAGGGTGGGAAGCAGATCCGCCTTGATGTCGATGTTGGCGCCTTTATACGGAAACATGCTCCGTTCGCCACTGCGAGAAACGATGGAGACAACAGATCCCGTTTCGATATCACTTCGTCCGATGATGGTGTGCACGCCGGCAGCTTCGAGTTCTGCGATGAGTCGTTCACCTTCGGGATCGCGTCCGCAGGTACCGATAAAGACCGGGGCGGCGTGGAGTGCGCCGAGCCACGAGGCAGTATTGGCGGCGCTCCCACCTCCATGGAACTCATTCCGTGAGAGTGTGTCACTGCCAAAAGCCACCCGTTCTTCGTCGGTGATGGCGACGACGTCAAGCATCATCTCGCCAAAGAGGTAGATCGTCACGATCTAATCCTCGAGCTTTACGAGTGCTACTGCCATTTCTGCTGCGAGCGCAGCATTCGACAAGATGATGTCAATATTCGCCCGCAACGACTCACCTTCGGAGTTGTGGTGGAAGTAATCAAGTAAGAACGGCGTCACGTATTTTCCGGAAATTCCTTTTTCTTCTGCTTGCGCAAGGCCAGATGCGAGAACTCGATCGTGAATCTCTCGAGGAACCTCGCGCTCAATGGGGTTGGCAACTAAGAGTGCCGCGCCAGAAGTTCCCAATTTCTTGCGGGCATGGATCATCTCAGCGAGATCTTTGGCGCTCGCGGCTTGGTACTCGAGGGTGAACCCGCTTTCACGTAAGTAGAAGCCGGGAAACTGAAGAGTGCGGTATCCCACTACTCCGATGCTCAATGACTCAAGTCGTTCCAACGTTGCCGCCACATCAAGAATTGATTTCACTCCGGCGCAGACGACGGTGATGTCTGTGTGGGCAAGCGTGTAGAGATCGGCTGATTCATCCCACGTCTCTCGAGCTCCACGATGTACCCCGCCCAAGCCGCCCGTGGCAAAGATAGAAATTCCTGCCGCTTGTGCGATGTGAGAAGTGGCGGCGACGGTAGTGGCTGCGTGGCTCTTCTTTTGCGCCAGAATTGCTAAATCCCTGACGGAAGCTTTTGTGACTGCATCGCTGGTGGCAATCTCGAGAAGTTCGTCCTCCTCGAGACCGACGTGTACTACTCCATTAAGCATGGCTATGGTCGCCGGCACTGCGCCAATATCGCGGACGGTATTCTCGATTTCCTGAGCAATTTCAAGGTTCTTGGGGCGCGGTAAACCGTGGCTGATGATCGTCGATTCGAGAGCGACAACGGGGGCTCCATTCTTGCGAGCCTTCTTAACTTCGTCGGAGAAATTGAATGAATTCACGCTGGTACTCTAGCCGGGCGCCGCACGAAGTTATACAAGTTTGAAAAGGGATGGAGGAGTTAAGTTGTTCACGATTACTCCCATTCGTCGCCTCATCGGCGCCATAGCCCTTTCGGCCATTGGTAACGGGTTAGTACTTCCCTTCTTTGTGGTCTACCTCCACTCCGTGCGTGGTTTCTCCATCTCCCATGCAGGGCTTCTGCTCTCCTGGATGGGCGTTTCACAAATTCTTTTCTCACCGCTAGTGGGAACTACGGTCGATAAATTTGGCGCGCTTGTGGTCCTCCGTATTTCACTCGTGATAGGTGCTTTCGGGTTTAGCTTCCTGGGATTTGCACATACTTCGTGGCAGGTGCTCGGCGCGGTCACTATTTGTGCAATCTCCCAAGGAACGATGTGGCCAGCGCAAGGGTCCTTACTCGCCCAGTTGTCTCCGGATCGTGAGCGCTCTTTCGGCCTTCAATTTGCTTTTCTCAATCTTGGAATTGGTATTGGCGGCGTGATTGCGGCCCTGATCATTTCTATCCCCACGGAACGGGCTTTCCACATCTTGTATATAGGAGATGGAATCAGCTTCTTGCTCTATTTCTTTCTCGTCTTTAACTTGAAAGCGCCTCAGCGAAGTGAGGAAGAGAAGAGAAAGTCTGAATCCGGGAGTTGGCGACAGGTTCTTCAAGATAAACGGCTACTCCGTATTTGGATCGTTGCCTTTATCGCAATCCTCTTCGGGTATAGCCAGCTTGAGGCGGGATTTGCTAGTTACTCGACATACATCGCCCACCTCTCCCCAGGGAGCCTGGCATGGGCATACGCGGCGAACACGTTCATGATTGCTCTGACGCAAATGAAATTTGTGAAGTGGGTACGCCGTTGGCGCCGCTCACGAGCGTTGATGTCGGCGACTGCGCTCTGGGCGTTCTCGTGGCTAGTTGTCGGCGCCGCCGTATGGTGGCCCTCGGTGCTGGTCTTGGTTGTGGCTCAATTAATTTTTGCGGTGGGAGAGATGATCTGGTCCCCGGTTGCTCCGGCGTTGGTGAATGATTTGGCCCCGGAGGAAATGCGGGGTCGGTACAACGCACTCTTCTCCGGCGCTTTTCAGAGCGCCTTGATTCTTGGACCTGGAATGGCCGGACTCCTCATCGGCGCTGGGCAGGGTTTCTCGTGGGTAGTTGTGGTGGTCGCCGGTTCGCTCATGGCATCTCTCTTGGCTTTTAGACTCCACGCAATCCTGACGCCGAGCCAAGAGCGTGGCAGGATGTCGGAGTGATCTCAGCTGTAGAAATAAACGAGGCCATCGATGCCACCGGTTACCACCCGGCTCTCGTGTCGGAGGCAGTTTCAGACGCCCTCGGTTCGGATGAGCCCTTGGCACATTTTGTCGCGCAAGAGACCACGTTTGATTCACACGAAGTACGCCGCCATGTCACCGTCGCGATCGTGACCG
>RGER01000450.1 GCA_009917815.1 Actinomycetota bacterium | reverse complement strand
TCGGTAATCCACCCACGACTTCCCAGGCTACGGCTGCTCCTACGAGGGCCAGTCCTAATCCGAGAACGATCATATGTTCCTTCTTCATTCTATCTATCTAGTCTACGCCAATTAATTGCGTATAACGAGGCGTTTCATACGCTCAAAATAACTGGATTCTTCCACGGCCTCTTGCGCCACTCGCAACTTCCTCTGCTCTTCTCGGGCGGCTGCGGCCTTCTCGGCAGCCACAATGGCCGCCATCTCATTGTCGGCCAGAGGTGCCGGTGCCTTGTCGCGATTTTTCGTGTAATCATCAAGCGACCTCACTTGTACATTCACACCCGCCGTTTCCTGTGAAAAGGTATTATATTCCGTATACGCCTTCTTCAAATCTGTGTACTTGAGACCCGGATCATTGGCGGCCACGGTGTAATCGTCTCTCGCCGTGCGTCCGAGTTCTGTGGCATATCCTAGGCGACTCGCCAGCGACTGTTCTTGGACTGTCATGACCCCGCCCTGCTGCCTCGCAGATGTCTGCCGTGCCTTGTTCTCATCCTCAAAGGCGCGATGGAAGACTTCGCGATTGAATTTGCCACTGAACTTTGGCCCTTGAGCCTCCGCCGCATCGCCGCCGCCCTTCAACCAGTCGCCGTAACCTGATTCCTCCGGATCGGGAATGCGCGTCTTCTCAAACATGGTGTTGAAGCGGTTCATGTCCAGATTCTTGGCATTCAGTTGAACTGGCTCCACCATCTTCCACTTATCGGCGTCCTGCTCGCGATTTCCCTGGAGGGCGGTGGGAGCCTCGACCTTCCCTTCGGTACCACGACCTCCGTGGATTCTCTTGAGAATATCGCCCAGATATGCATATGCACGAGTAACGGCCTCAAATTCCTTTTCCGATCCGCCCTTGTCGGGGTGGGCGGCGAGAACGGCCTTCTTGTAGGCTGATTTCAAAATAGATTCGGTCAATGCGACTTCTTCCTCTAGATTCAAGATACGTAGGCAGGCGCTGAAATAATTCATCGCGCGCTCATTTCCCTTTTGACTGGCTGCCACAGGACCTGCG
>RGER01000449.1 GCA_009917815.1 Actinomycetota bacterium | reverse complement strand
TAAAACCTATATCTACGACGGCTCAGCTTGGGTGGAACTCACGGCCTCTTCCGATGTCACTTCTGTTGCGGGAAAGATCGGCGCCGTCACGCTTAGCACAAACGATGTGTCTGAAGCACTGAACGGCCCATACTACTTTACCGAGTCTCGCGCCCAAGCAGCTGCGGTTGTTGACCTACTCGAAGGTTCAAACGCAACGAGCCATGTCCGCGCACCGTCGGTAGCTGCAGTCAACAGCCTGCTAGACGCACTTACTACAGATGACATTGCCGAGGGCTCCACACGCCTCTACTACACGGATAACAGAGCTAGATTTGCTACTGTTAAGGACATTTGGAGTGGCTCTGAAACAACTCACGCCCCTACGATCTCTTCCATTGTAAGCTACGTTTCTAGTGCCGACAGCTCCCTTTCGACCGCTGTCGCCAACGAAGCTTCTCGCGCCCAAGCCGCTGAATCCAGCCTCGCTACTGCTATTGCAAACGAACAGTCCAGGGCGCTTGCCGTGGATTCAAGTCTTACAACTGCTCTTGCAAACGAGACATCAAGAGCCCTTGCTATAGAAGGAAGCCTCCAGTCTCAGATCGATAGCGAAATTCAATCTCGCATTGCTGGCGACCTGAACGAGCGCACCAGGGCGCTTGCAGCAGAATCCAGCCTAGCAACCGCTATCTCTAACGAGGCCACCTCACGTGCCACGGCGGTAACCAACGAGCAGTCACGCGCTTCGGCCGCTGAATCAAGCCTAGCTACCGCTATTGCAAACCTAAGTAACTCGGTGGGTGTGGGCGGCTTCCTAAAGGCTGACAACAACCTAGGTAACCTCTACCAGACTGCGATTAACGTGGACCTACTCCCGTCTGCTGCGGTGGTTCGTAACCTTGGGTCATTTGACCTGCCGTTCGCTACAGCACGCCTCACGGACGTCATTCTTCAGAACGCCACTGCCTCTAACAAGGCGCAGATGAAGATTAACCCTACCGTTCCGTCCGGCACCACGGGGTCGACAATCGATGTCGGTATGTCTGCCCTCGGAACCGGGGGCGCTGCG
>RGER01000448.1 GCA_009917815.1 Actinomycetota bacterium | reverse complement strand
CGTGTCACACATAGCAGCTTTTTATTCCGCGAGCCAACGCCACGATCTCATGAAGAGCGCCGGCCGGCGGGCAATCTCCAAAGGATGTTGCCAGCGATTTGGGAGTTTCAATTGCGACACTTTATCGTCGATTCCCCCAGCCTCTTCAATGGAATACTAGTTTGTAACAGGAGAAATCAACTGAAGAAAGCAGTTCCAATAAACAGCATTGCTGGCGTTGAGCTGGCTACCACCGATACTCCCGGCATCTGCAAGGTAGTGGTGCAGGATCAGTCTACAAAGTCGGCTTTGTCCTGGGATCGATTTGTCAGGCTCAAAGCGGCTTCTGAAGCCATTACACAGAATGCTGGTAGCGAATGGACGATTCTTGATGTAGGCGGATTCGATGGTGCTCTTGCACTGTTTCTGCCGGACTACGATATAGACTTGATCGATCCAGCGTCCTCGGGCGCGTCATTGCTTCAAGGCCTCGCAGGGTCGCTTTCATACGATGCGGTTACAGCAATAGATGCTCTGGAGCACGTCGCCCCGCAAGAACGAGACCGCGCATTGCAAGAGTTGGCCCGTATTGCACGAAAATTGATCGTTCTAAATTATCCATGCCGTGAAACAACGGAAGCTCAGAAGATTGTGCTTGAAGCCACCAATAATCCACTTGTCCGCGAGCACGTAGAGTGGGAACTACCGGACACCGACAATGTGGTGGCACTCATGCAGGGTCTAGGTTTTTCAACAAAGGTCACACCGCATGCAAGTTTAGCGATATGGCTGGGCCAATATTTGACCTTAAATTTAGCCCCCGAAGCAGCTCAAGAGATGAACCGGTATCTGATCGATCATCATTCCGATGAACCGTTTTCTACACCGCTGTACCATTTGATTGTCTGCAGCCGAGCTAATTCAGGCTCTTCACAAGCTGTGCAAGGCTGCAAAGTAGCTTAACGCTACTTTCCGTTCCATTGATCCCCAGACCCCCTGTTAGAAAGCGCCTAGAATAGACCGGTCTGTTCCATGTTCCAAAAATTTTTCTCCTGCGGATAGCACGGCATAT
>RGER01000447.1 GCA_009917815.1 Actinomycetota bacterium | reverse complement strand
GCTAACTCTGTGCCAGCAGCAGCGGTAATACAGAGACCCCAAGCATTATCCGGATTTATTGGGCGTAAAGCGTACGTAGGCGGTTTCGTAAGTCATTTGTTAAATCTTCAGGCTTAACCTGGAGGCTGCGGGTGATACTGCGAGGCTAGAGTATGGGAGAGGTTAGCGGAATGCCTGGTGTAGCGGTAAAATGCGTTAATATCAGGTAGAACACCAAATGCGAAAGCAGCTAACTGGAACATTACTGACGCTCAGTGTACGAAAGCGTGGGTAGCGAAAGGGATTAGATACCCCTGTAGTCCACGCCGTAAACGATGACAACTAGTTTTTGGGAGTATCGACCCTCCCAGAGACGACAAACCAAGCTAACGCGTTAAGTTGTCCGCCTGGGAAGTACGGTCGCAAGACTAAAACTCAAAGGAATAGACGGGGACCCGCACAAGCGGTGGATCATGCGGTTTAATTCGATGCAACGCGAGAAACCTCACCTGGGCTTGAAATATAGCTGCAAGCTCCTTAAACGGAGTCGCCTTCGAGGGTGCTATGTAGGTGCTGCATGGTTGTCGTCAGCTCGTGCCGTGAGGTGTACCCTTAAGTGGAGTAACGAGCGCAACCCCTGTCATGCGTTATACTTTCGCATGAGACTGCTTCCGTAAGGGAGAGGAAGGAAGGGATGACGTCAAATCAGCATGGCCCTTACGTCCAGGGCAACACGCATGATACAATGGCCGGTACAGAGGGTAGCCAAACCGCAAGGTGGAGCCAATCCCAAAAAACCGGTCCCAGTTCGGATTGGGGTCTGCAACCCGACCCCATGAAGCCGGAATCGCTAGTAAAGGCGGATCATCACGCCGCCTTGAATACGTTCTCGGGTCTTGTACTCACCGCCCGTCAAGTCAAGAGAGTTGGGAGCGCCCGAAGGTCGTCATTTGACGGCCGAAGGCGAGACCAGCGATAGGGACTAAGTCGTAACAAGGCATCCGTAGCGGAAGCTGTGGATGGATCACCTCCTTTCAATGGAAACATTGATCGGTCGATGCTGTTCGCAAGAACAGTAGGAC
>RGER01000446.1 GCA_009917815.1 Actinomycetota bacterium | reverse complement strand
GAAGTTGAGTTAGGTGCTGCGGTTAAGGTCGAACGCATCACAGCACTTTCGAAGAATATTTCTTACGCAGTTGCCAGCAGTGATGTTCGCATCTTGAGCCCGATTCCAGGTAAATCTGCTGTGGGCATCGAAATTCCCAATACAGACCGCGAAACCGTTTTACTGGGCGATGTGCTGCGATCGACGATCGCTGGAAACGATCATCACCCGATGGTTGTCTCACTTGGAAAAGATGTCGAAGGTGGTTTTGTCTGCGCCAACCTCACCAAGATGCCCCACCTCTTGGTAGCGGGAGCCACGGGCGCCGGAAAATCAAGTTGGATCAATGCGCTTGTCACTTCAGTGATGATGCGAGCCACGCCTAGCGATGTGCGGATGATCTTGATCGATCCTAAGCGCGTAGAGCTCAACGCTTATCAGGGAATTCCGCACTTGATCACCCCCATTTTGACTAATCCGAAGAAAGCCGCAGAGGCGCTCCAATGGGTAGTCCGCGAGATGGATGCGCGCTATGACGATCTCTCCAATTTCGGGTTCCGCCACATTGATGATTTCAACAAAGCGGTCCGTAGCGGAAAGCTGACGCCCCCACTTGGGTCAGATCGTAAACTTCGTCCATATCCCTACTTACTTGTCATCGTCGATGAGCTCGCGGATCTGATGATGGTTGCTCCACGTGATGTTGAAGAATCGATCGTACGCATCACCCAATTAGCCCGCGCGGCGGGTATCCATTTGGTCCTTGCTACTCAGCGGCCCAGCGTTGATGTTGTGACTGGTCTTATCAAAGCCAACGTTCCATCGCGCCTCTCCTTTGCTACCTCATCGCTTGCAGACTCACGCGTCATTCTTGATCAACCTGGTGCTGAGAAGCTTGTGGGACAAGGAGATGGTCTCTTTTTGCCGATGGGTGCCAGCAAGGCGATGCGTATTCAGGGCGCATATGTTTCAGAGCGCGAGATTGAAGCGGTGGTGAAACATGTCAAAGCACAACATGAACCGATCTACCGAGAAGATGTCTTCAGTGTTGCTGCTTCGCGAAAAGAAGTTGACGATGACATCGGCGACGATCTCGATTT
>RGER01000445.1 GCA_009917815.1 Actinomycetota bacterium | reverse complement strand
GCAAATGAGGAATCTACTTGTATCGTAGAAACACGAAGCCCGTTGAGCTCACAGCCCATTTTCAGACACCGAAATACTCACAAGTTCTACCAGTATAACCAATAGGGTAAACTAAAGAACCATATCGTTGTTCGGTTGTGTTACGATCCAGTTTGAGGACCGTGAAATAATAGCGTGGAGTACTCGCTCCAAGGAGAGACGACAAGCCCCGGGGCCATCGGTTAATTTCAAGGACGAGACGAATATAAACGGGGACTTGAGAAACGAAAGCCAGAAGACTCAAGCGGAACGCCTCAAAACTCAGCCTGAGAACTGAAATTATACGCCTCGTACAAAAGTGATAAGTCGCTACATGCCCGTCTTCGCACCATATGGTGCTACGACGGGGCTTGGTAATAAAGGGCTCCGCCGAAGCCTGCTGCAGAGGCGAGCGCCGAAGTAGTATGAGGCTCCGAATATAGGTAGCGCCATACTCACAAGTAGGTGTTTCCTTTATACGTACCAAGCAAATTGAAATACTCCTCACGGGGACACGTTGCACTCCGACTCGCCGTAGCCTAATTTAGTGGGGTGGTGAGAAAGAATTCCTTTTAGAACCTGACGCAGACGAGCCCGTCCAATCGCGTTTAAGGTTACAGTGTTCACGGCCCGCCCGTTTGCGGCCGAAATCTCATGGAGAGAAGGGTCTCGATGACATCGTATTTAAGCGCGGTAGGGACCGCGATTCCACCGTTCTCATACTCGGCGGAGCAAGTTCGCCACGCAGGCTTAACCTGGCTGCGTGATAATGCGGCGGCAGCCGCATTATTTGAACGATTCCTCTCTTCATCGAAGGCACAGCGTCGCAACTTCTGCATGCCGATAGAAGATGTAACTGCACAGCGAACCATATCGGCGCGAGCCGCGGTCTTTGAAGAGATAGGCCCTCAACTCGGTGTTCAAGCAGCACTATCGGCCCTCAAAGATGCTCACCGAGAGCCTTGCGATATCGGTGCCGTGGTTTTTACATCTTGCTCTGTCCCCGCCATCCCATCGATTGATGGCACTATTGTGCAGCACCTTGGTTTGTCGCCTACTGT
>RGER01000444.1 GCA_009917815.1 Actinomycetota bacterium | reverse complement strand
ATTCCTGGATGAAAAGCGTCAAAGATTTCGCTGCGGAGCACGGTTATAAATATATGCTGTGGGGCGAAAAGAATATGAAGGGGCTTGGCATAGACTCGTTCGAAGGTCTGCGCGAAGCCTATAGCGCCTTTCGCGACCAACTCGCAGGGAAAGCCGATATTATTCGCCTACTGGCCCTGTATAAATACGGCGGCATCTACATTGACGCCGATTCCGTGATTATGAAGTCGCAGAAGTTCGCTGACTTCTTGGACGATAACCGTGCCTCCGTGTTCTTCGGCTGGGAGAATCTGTCCGCGGCATTTACACGAAAACTAGGTAACATCGACCCGCATATACAAAAGAGTAGACGTATGGTGGCTAATGGCCTCATAGGTGCTAAAAAGGGACATCCCTTTATCAAACGGCTCTTGGATGGAGTTGGACAAAGTGTCACGGAAAACTCGAAAGAAGTGAAGTTGGAGGCATGGCGCGCTCTGGGCCCCCATTATACGACGAAACTCTATAATGCCACGCGCCGAGAGTTTCCGGATGTCCACGTGTATCCGATGAAATATTTCTATCCGAGACACTGGCACGGTATTTCTGACCCTGAGCTCCATACGAAAGTGAAGATTCCTGGACAAAGCATGTTGTTTCAATACGGCTATTCTACGAACAAATTCAATAAGATTTTTGCGCGTAAAACACGAAAACGGGCCAGGACCTTCGACACGAATGACGAGGAAAACGGGGTCTAAAACGCACCGTCTATGCTTTAGAAGAATGCACTACGAGTTGAGTAAGAACAGCCATACCGACTTCTCGCGTTTCGCGGGTATTCAGGACGGCTGCCCCGAGTTTCACGGCCCTATGGGTAAAGAGCATTATAAAGTTCTCGCATACTTGGCCTCGCAGTTCGAGGGAGCTACGATTATTGATATTGGGACGCATCAAGGCAAATCGGCCCTCGCCTTGTCCTATAATCCCACAAATACGGTGTACAGTTTTGATATCATGGACAAGGTCGCCAATCAGGCGATTCGTTCCCGGAAAAATATCGTATTTTCCATGGATAATCTCTTTGAAGCGGAGGGACGG
>RGER01000443.1 GCA_009917815.1 Actinomycetota bacterium | reverse complement strand
AGGTGGAAGATATCCCCCCACACGATATTCTGACCGGCGGATTCCCTTGTCAACCGTTCAGCATTGCCGGCTATCAAGAAGGCTTCAATGACGAGCGCTCAAACGTATTCTGGAAGATTCTCGCCATTATTGACCATCATCAGCCTCGCTGTGTTGTTCTAGAAAATGTGAAGAATCTCGTCACCCACGACGACAAGAAAACGTTTGAGACGATTCGCACAAATCTGGAAGCCCGTGGATATCACATTTGCCACAAGGTCCTGAATACCTCGGATGTCACGGGCATTCCTCAACACAGGGAGCGAATTTACATTGTCTGTCTGAAATCCAAGGCGATTTATGACAAATTCAACTTGGATTTCCCCAAGATGGAGAAGAGGCCTATTGCCGAGATGCTAGAGGCCGAGGTTCCTGCCAAATACTATTACAAGGAGACCTCTAGTGCCTGGCCCTTGCTCAAAGACGCGGTGACGAAACCAGCAACCATTTACCAGTACAGGCGCGTCTATGTGCGCGAAAACAAGAGCAAGGTCTGCCCCACGCTTACGGCAAATATGGGCGGTGGTGGGCACAACGTGCCGTTCGTACTCGACAGCAAGGGCATTCGTAAGTTGACGCCGAGGGAGTGTTTCAACTTCCAGGGATTCCCGCAGACCTATGTGTTGCCTGCGCTATCCGATGCGAATCTCTACAAGCTCGCCGGCAATGCGGTATCCGTGCCCGTGGTCAAGCGAATTGCGGAGAGGCTGGTACCACTGCTAGCCGAAGGCCAACAAGCTCCATCGGCGTAATCACGCGAATACCTGTTTTTATCATCTCCCACATAGCATCAGACCATCCGTACATCTGCGCCACTCCTTCTTCGCGTAGGACAGCGTAGGGACCACTGTGCCGAGCACTCACATTCCATAGTATCACCATACACCCATCTTTTACACAAAGTCTGGAGCTAAACACATCTTCATAATCCATGTCTGTGATTATAACAAGATACTTCTTATTACCAACAAGCTCATATGCATTCTGCAAATCTACTTTCCCGCCCCGCCCAATGGAACGAATAGATGCCATCTTTTTACG
>RGER01000442.1 GCA_009917815.1 Actinomycetota bacterium | reverse complement strand
CTTCGGTTTCTTGCATTTCTGCCTCCTGAGTCAATCTCAACACACGCCACCGACAAACTTGGCACTATTGCGGTGAGTTTCGCTAACTGCGAAGAGTTTTCGGCCGATCTCGTGTCACACACCCCTTCAACTAAAGCCACGGCGTAACATTTCAAAGTGCCAAACACCGACTATTCCGCGCGACATCTCTCCGTTTTGGAGGGTCTTGAGGCCGTTCGCAAGCGCCCCGGCATGTACATCGGCAGCACCGACAGTCGTGGACTCATGCACTGCCTCTGGGAAATCATCGACAACTCCGTGGACGAGGCACTTGCAGGCCACGGATCAGACATCGAGATCGTACTTCACAGCGATTCTTCGGTAGAGGTTAGAGACCATGCCCGCGGCATCCCAGTGGATGTCGAGCCAAAAACCGGGCTGACCGGTGTGGAAGTGGTTTTCACAAAGCTTCACGCAGGTGGAAAGTTCGGTAGCGGCAGCTACGCGGCAAGCGGTGGTTTGCACGGTGTTGGCGCATCCGTGGTGAACGCACTTAGCGAGAGACTCGATGTCGAGGTAGATCGTGATGGAAAGACATACAAAATGTCCTTCCACCGTGGTGAACCAGGAATCTTCGACGATTCGAATGGTGTAGCTGCGTCGAATCCGTTTAAGCCTTTCGAGGATGCGAGTGAGCTTCAAATCGTTGGCAAGGTTGCCAAAGGCAAGACAGGCACAAGGGTTCGCTACTGGGCGGATAGCCAGATCTTCATCAAAGAGGCGACGTTTGCAATAGATGAGTTGCTTTCACGAGCACGACAGACCGCCTTCTTGGTACCCGGCCTAAAGCTCGACGTCTTGGACCAACGAACAACCGAGCCTGCGCACCACGTTTTCAAGTTCGATGGTGGGGTTACGGAATATGCCGACTACCTTGCTAAGGATGCTGCGCTAACTGCCACCTGGCGATTGAGCGGCTCGGCAAACTTCAGTGAAACGGTTCCAGTGCTCAACGAAGACGGCAACATGGAGAGCCGCGAGGTCGAGCGCTCTTGCGAAGTGGACGTCGCAGTACGATGGGGCACCGGCTACGACACTGAG
>RGER01000441.1 GCA_009917815.1 Actinomycetota bacterium | reverse complement strand
GATCGTCGACGGCCGTGTCGATGCGGTGTTGCTCAATTCTGGTGGGGCAAATGCATGTACGGGAAGTGCTGGATTTCTCGACACGCACCGAAGTGCAGAGTTTGTTGCAGAAGCGCTCGGTCTCTCCGCATCAGATCTCGTAGTGTGCAGTACTGGTCTCATAGGTGAACGCCTCCCCATGGATCTTTTGTTGTCGGGCGCTGCAGAGGCGGTGAAGGAGCTAGCCGCTGATGGCGGTCCCAATGCTGCCCTGGCCATCATGACCACGGACACCAAGCCCAAGATGGCCACTTCGGAAGTCGGTGAAGTCCGCATAGGTGGCATGGCTAAAGGCGCCGGGATGCTTGCGCCTTCGTTGGCCACCATGTTGGTGGTGATCACCACTGATGCCCTGCTCGACACGACTCAACTAGATATGGCATTGCAAGATGCGTGCAACATCTCATTTAATCGATTGGACTCAGACGGCTGTCAGTCAACTAACGACACAGTTTTGTTGATGGCATCAGGTGCATCAGGGGTGGCGCCTGATCTGACGGAATTTACTAAAGCTCTCTCAGAAGTAACGATGAGTTTGGCGTTGCAGTTGCAATCAGATGCCGAGGGAGTTTCTAAAGAAGTTTTCATCACAACAATCCATGCCTCATCAGTGGCAGATGCCGAAGAGGTGGGGCGCGCATGTGCTCGCAATAACCTATTAAAATGTGCGTTGCACGGCGAAGATCCTAATTGGGGAAGAGTACTTGCCGCGGTGGGAACGACCTCCGCGCTCTTTGACCCTGATCGCATCGACGTATCGATGAACGGCGTCACGATTTGTCGCGACGGTGGCATTGGGGACGACCGTAGTTTGGTTGATCTCTCTGGTCGCAAAATCGAAATCGTGATTGACCTACGAGCCGGATCTGAGAGCGCAACAATTATGACAAATGACTTGACTGCAGAGTATGTGCACGAGAACTCGGCTTACTCCTCATGATCGTTATTAAATATGGTGGTAACGCCATGACCGATGTTGCGTTGAAGAACTCCTTCGCTGCCGAAGTGGTCGCTCTCAAGCGAGAGGGTGCATCTCCTGTG
>RGER01000045.1 GCA_009917815.1 Actinomycetota bacterium | reverse complement strand
TCTTCTGGATCAAGTTTTTCGATCGTTCTCAAACAGTTACTCTTCCTGGGTATAGGTAGCGCCTTCGCATTCTTAGCGTTTAAGATTCCGACCCCTATTTATCGCAAACTCGCCCCACTCGCTGTCGTTGGATCTTGCGCCTTGCAACTACTGATATTCACACCGCTAGGAGTGAATATCAACGGGAATCGTAATTGGCTAGAAGTCGGTCCCATACGCGTTCAACCAAGTGAATTCGGCAAGCTCGCAATGGTGCTTTGGGTGGCAGATGCATTGACCAGAAACGGTATCCCGCTCATGGATCGCTTGATTCGTGCGCTCTTAGGCTCGGCGCCCATACTTATTCTTGTGCTCGCCGGCAAAGACTTGGGCACGGCAATCATTGTCTTTGCGACACTCTTTGCGATTCTCTTCGCTGCGGGGATCTCGGGTCGCACGCTCTCATTTTTGGAATACTCGTACTTCTGGGCACTGGAGCGCTCGTGGTGAGCCAATCTCACCGATTGAAACGATTCACCGCGCTCCTTGATCCTTTCTCGGTAGCAAATTACCAATCTGCCGGCTGGCAACCCGCTCACGGAATTATGGCATTGGCAACCGGAGGGCTCTTCGGAGTGGGATTGGGCGCAGGAAGTCAGAAGTGGGGCAATCTCGGACCAGAGGCGCATACGGATTTTATTTTTGCGGTCATCGGCGAAGAGGTGGGCCTCTTTGGCACCCTTATGGTGGTGGCGATTTTCGGAATCATTCTCTGGTGCGGTTGCTCACTGGCTGTGCGAGTCAAAGATAATTTCTCTCGTCTCATCGCGGTAGGAATCACCGCATGGATCGTTTTTCAGGCTCTCACAAATATGGGGTCTTCGATTGGTGTGTTTCCAGTTATCGGGGTGCCGTTGCCCTTCGTTTCATATGGCGGTTCATCTCTGATTTCCACGTTAGCAGCGGTCGCAATTCTGTTAAGGATTGCTCATGATCGAGCTAAACCATGAAGGTGCTCTTTGCGGCAGGTGGAAGCGCTGGACATGTCGATCCAGCACTAGCGACGGCAGATGCGCTTAAAGAATTATCTCCTGGCGTCACTATTGCCTTTATGGGAACTAAAGAGGGGATTGAGTCAAGGTTGGTTCCGTCGGAGAACTATCCGCTCTTGACCATCGAAAAACTCCCATTCCCACGACAGATATCATTTTCGGCGCTCCTGTGGCCCTTCCGTGCAGCGGCTAACCTGCAGAGAGCCCGACGTGTTGTTCGAGAGTTCGATGCCGTTGTCGGCTTTGGCGGATACGTATCTGCCTTTGGCATGTTCGCTGCATTTCTTCAACGCGTGCCACGCATCATTCATGAAGCCAATGCTCTTCCCGGAATGGCTAATCGATTGGCGGCTCGTCTAGGTGCAGTAGCTGATGTGAGTTATCCACGCGCCCAGCAAATCATGAGAGGCGCCCACTTGATGGCCCTTCCGGTACGAAAGAATTTGCAATCATCTCCGATGGATCGGTCGGCGGCGAAGGAGTTCTTCGGATTGCCTGCTGATCTACCGACTCTTTTGATTATCGGGGGATCGTTGGGAGCACGCAGGCTTAACACCTTTGTGAGCCAACTAGTTTCGCAGGCCCAAGAACATCCATTTTCGATTATTCACTCCCTCGGTCATAGTGCATCGCTGCCGCAGCCTTCGGCTCGATATCGTCCCCTGACATATATTGACCGAATGGATGTAGCGCTTGCGGCGGCGGACTTAGTGATTTCCCGTGCGGGAGCGGGAGCAGTTGCCCAAATATCTCGCTTCGAAGTGCCGGCAATCTTCATTCCACTCTGGCATGGCAATGGTGAGCAAGGGGCAAATGCTGCGCCGGCGGTCGCGTTGGGCGCAGGCATCCTCCTCAATGAAGGCGAGGATCTTGAAGAGCGTCTCTTTTTCGAGATTTCACGTCTCATCGGTGATCCTACGGAACTTTCCAGGATGAGATCTGCCTACGCTGGCTTACCTGAGTCACTCCGTTCAGGCCTTGGGGCAAGAGAGATGGCGACTCAAATCATTGCGCAGGCCACATGAGAGAAGCGCTTAATTCATCTCTAGGGTCATCTCTGGGGTCATCTCTGGGGCCGATTCATCTTGTAGGAATCGGCGGTTCTGGGATGAGTGGAATTGCTCGCATCCTCCTTGCGCGCGGCTTTCAAGTAAGTGGTTCAGACTCGCGGGAAACTCAGGAAATTCTCGCCTTGCGTGCTTTGGGTGCGCGAATAGCGATTGGCCATGCTGCAGTCAATCTCTTGCAATTCGGTTCACCTGCATCGGTGGTGGTGACGTCGACTGCCATCGCGCCTGATAACCCTGAAATCATCGAAGCGCAGAGAATCCTCTGCCATGTAATGCATCGCTCCGAAGCCCTTGCTAGCCTCCTAGTCGGTCGCAAGAGCCTGGCAGTAGCGGGGACTCATGGAAAGACGACAACTACTTCAATGACCGCGGTAACTCTTCAATCCCTGGGCCTTGATCCTTCCTATGCGATCGGTGCCGGATTGGGCAGCGCCGGCAGTAATGCTCATCACGGCAATGGCGAATTCTTCGTCATTGAGGCAGATGAATCTGATAAATCCTTCCTTGCTTATTCCCCCGACTCTGCGATTATCACCAACATTGAAGCTGACCATATGGATCAGTTCACGTCGTTGCATGAGATTGAAGGGACATTTCTTGAGTTTGCGCACTCGGTTTCTGGACCTTTGGTGCTCTGCGGAGATGATGAAGGTGTCCAGAGGTTGGTCAAAAAGTTGGATCAAGAAGTTGTCACCTATGGGGTGTTCAGCACCAATGATTTGATTATTTCCGACGTGCATCCCGTTAATGCCGGGTCTATATTCAGCGCCACACTTCGTGGGCGCAAACTGGGTTCCTTTAAGTTGCAAGTGCCGGGTCTTCACAATGTTTTGAATGCAGCTGCTGTCATCGCCGTGACCGCCGAGCACGGACTTTCGCTGGAAGGCGTGCGAAAAGGGTTATCAGAATTTACGGGTGCTCGTCGTCGTTTTGACGTTCGCGGCGTGGTATCGAACGTAACTGTTGTCGATGACTATGCGCATCATCCCACTGAAATCATTGCCACATTGAAGGCAGCACGCGAGGTTTCCCCGCGAGGTCGAATCATTGCAATATTCCAGCCACATCGTTTTACGAGATTGCAGGCGTTCATGAGCGAATTTGCAGCGGCGCTTGAATTGGCAGACGAAGTGGCCATCATGGATGTATATGGTGCAGGAGAGGCTCCCATCCCAGGCGTGAGTGGTATGCGCTTGGCCGCTTTGATCCCTCGCGCCACATTCCTTCCGAGTTTCCTTGATGTGAGTGAATGGGCGGCGAAAAAAGCTCAATCAGGGGATTACGTTTTCACTCTAGGCGCGGGGGATGTCACCTTGCTTGGCCCGGCCATTCTTGAACAACTTGAAGTGGTGGCTAAGAGTTGAGAAGGTTTAGGGTCCTCATTGCTCTGCTTGCCACCTTTGTTCTACTCGCTTGGGTACTCGGATGGTCATCTCTCCTTACGGTACGAACAATTCACGTGCAAGGAATTACGCCTCACAGTTCACTTAAGGCGAGCCAGCTCATTGCGGAATCAGGTGTGCGGGTTGGCGACAAGATGGCGAGAGTCCAAGCTTCGAATCTGGAGCAAGTCAAACGGAAGTATCCCAAGATCGAGTCAATCGCTGTGAAGAGAAGCTGGCCCTCAACGATCACGATCGTTGTACGGGAGAAGAATGCTATTGCTGCCGTCTATTTCAACGGTGTCTATCAACTGTATGGCGAAGATGGGTTGCCCTTTTCTCAGGTCACGACCCCACCCAGCGATCTCCCGATAATTTCAGGTCGTGAAACTGCGGGTATCAAAGCGGCGGTTGCGATTTATCGTTCTTTACCCAGAGATTTGGCTAGCCAAATCGTCACCCTTACTGCACGAACTAATGATCTGATTGAATTCACGATTGGTAAGACGCGCATCACGTGGGGAAGTAGCGACGAGAGCGCGACAAAGATCAAAGTCTTGCGCGTGCTGCTCAAAACTTCTGCGAAGAAGATCGACGTAAGTGCGCCGCTCTCGCCCACCACGCGCTGAGAAATACCCCGTGTGTGCTTTTCCTCGCGACACGCCCGCATGGGTTATTGCGCCTCTCTCCGGCTACCCCTACGGTACGGATGAAATAGGACAAAAGGGTCATTCTCTACTAGAGGTTGAGCCTTTTAAAAAGTACAGATAAGTAAGAGGTTAGAAGCAGAGTAGTAAGCAGAGTTCGTCCGGTAACAACTATCATCCATCATCAAGAGGAGTCGAAGTGGCCGCACCGCAGAATTATCTCGCCGTCATCAAAGTTGTCGGCATCGGCGGAGGTGGCGTTAACGCTGTCAATCGCATGATTGAAGCGGGTCTTAAGGGCGTTGAATTTATCGCTATTAATACCGACGCACAGCAACTCATCATGAGTGATGCAGACGTCAAACTCGATATTGGTCGCGAATTAACACGTGGACTCGGTGCTGGCGCTGCTCCCTCTGTAGGTGAGCAAGCGGCTAACGATCATGCCGAGGATATCGAAGAAGTGTTACGCGGCGCCGACATGGTTTTTGTCACAGCTGGTGAGGGTGGTGGCACCGGAACTGGCGGGGCGCCCATCGTGGCGCGCATTGCTCGTGAACTAGGGGCGCTGACCATCGGCGTTGTCACTAAGCCTTTTAGCTTTGAAGCAAAACGTCGTACCGCGCAAGCAGAAGAAGGTATCGAAAAGCTGCGCCGTGAAGTGGATACCTTGATTGTCATCCCTAACGATCGTCTCCTTTCCATTTCTGATCGGGCAATCACATTCCTTGATGCCTTTAAGAGCGCAGATCAAGTGCTGCTCTCAGGTGTGCAAGGAATTACAGATTTGATCACGACTCCGGGTCTGATCAACCTCGACTTTGCAGACGTTAAAAGCGTCATGCAAGGTGCGGGGTCTGCTCTCATGGGAATTGGTTCAGCGCGCGGCGAAGGGCGGGCCATCCGAGCCGCGGAGAGCGCGATCTCAAGCCCACTTCTAGAGGCTTCTATCGATGGAGCCCATGGCGTCCTGCTCTCGATCGCTGGTGGCTCAGATCTCGGCCTCTTCGAAATAAATGAAGCTGCCGAATTGGTGGCAAAAGCGGCCCACATAGATGCCAACATCATTTTTGGAGCGGTTATCGACGACGTCCTCGGCGATGAGGTTCGCGTTACAGTGATTGCCGCTGGGTTTGATGGAGGCGAACCTACTCGCGTAGTGACTCCGCCTGCGGTCGCAGAAGTAGAGGAAGAGATCGCACCTCCAGCGCCGGTGGCTCCTTCGGCTCCAATTGAATTTGATCTGGCTGAAGGATTGGGCGAAACTCCTGCACCGGTCTCATCGCGTCGAACCATCATCTTTGAAGAGTCATCCGATGATCTCGATGTCCCCGACTTCTTAAAGTGATGCACGGTTGATTCGAACCTTCACCTCCCGCACGTTCCTTGAAGGTGTGAGCTCCAAACCGTATGACTCTTTAAACCTTGCGTATCACGTAGGCGATGATGCCCACGCGGTATCGGTAAACCGTCACCGGCTCAGCCA
This sequence comes from Actinomycetota bacterium, assembly GCA_009917815.1. GTDB lineage: Bacteria > Actinomycetota > Actinomycetes > Nanopelagicales > Nanopelagicaceae. The sequence goes on along the minus strand of RGER01000045.1, from coordinate 5,725 downwards.
GCACTTTGGTATCCCGATCCAGTACATGAATCAAGTCCACGGAGAGACCGTGCAATTGATTCACGCCACGGTTAATGACCCCACGGCCGATGCATTGATCACGACTGAGCCAGCACTTGGGCTGGCGGTAATGGTGGCCGACTGCATTCCACTTCTCCTCTGGGATGAAGCGATGAGTGTCGTGGCGGCTGTGCATGTAGGGCGCCGCGGGGCGATCAACGGAATTGTGGCCAAGGTCGTGAGTCAGATGCGCACGTTAAGCACTGCGCCGCTCTTTGCTGAAATTGGCCCTCATATCTGTGCTGAGTGCTACATCGTGGGCGAAGATATCGCGTCCGAGTTTGGCGATCACTTTCCAAACGCAGTGTTGAGGAAGATCGAACTCACTCTAGATCTCAGTGGGGCATTGCGAAGTGCTCTCGCTGAGCTCAAAGTTGCAGTTACTGATGTTCATTCCTGCACCGTTGAGAATCCTCAGCTCTACTCGTATCGGAGAGATGGTGTGACCGGTCGTTTTGTGGGAATGATTGCTCTGCCGGTGAGGCAATAGGGTGGTCCCATGACAGATCGCCGAGGAGAGTTAGCGATACAACTCGAAAAAGTTCGGGGAGAAATTGCCGCCGCAGCGCGCGCTGCCCATCGTCAGCCAGAAGAGATATCACTTGTCGTAGTGACGAAGAATTTCCCTGCAAGCGATGTGGAACATTTAATATCCCTTGGCGTGAGCGATGTGGGAGAGAATCGCGAACAAGAGGGATCCTTAAAATCAAGCGAGATTCAATCATCGATTAATTGGCACTTCATTGGCCAGTTACAGCGGAATAAAGTGAAGTCGGTGCTTCAGTGGGCAGATGTGATTCACTCCGTGGATCGCATTGAATTGGCACATGAAATTGTGAAACGAGCAGCCGGGCGCAGTCAGAAAGTTCGAGTCCTTGTCCAGGTCTCCCTTGACAGCGCGCCGGGCCGTGCGGGCGCACCGCGAGAAGAGCTCAACGAGATCGCTTCTGCATTGGCCAACTCTCCGATGGTGGAACTTTCTGGTCTGATGGCTGTTGCCCCGCTCCTTGAGGATCCTCGGGCGGCCTTTCAACGGCTTCAATCCATCCAGGCTGACTTCATGAGCGACTTTCCCGAGGCAGTGTGGTGTTCTGCGGGCATGAGCGGAGACTTTGCCGCAGCCATCGAATTTGGCGCGACACACGTCCGCATAGGCTCTTCAATACTCGGTTCGCGTCCCACATTCGGGTAACGTCTCATTTCATGGCAAACAGTATGCGCAAAATGGCTAAGTACCTCGGTCTAGTTGATGCCGATGAGATGCTCGAAGGTGAAGCAGTCATTGAAGAGACGCAAGTAATGCGTCGCCCTGCTTTCGACATGTCACGTGTTCGCCGCGAAACCCCTCACCCTGAGGTCAGCGATGTGCGTACAGTGGCACCCATCGCGCCGTCCCATGTAGAGCCAATCGAGCGGCCCCTCAACAAGATCGTCACCTTGCATCCACGCAATTACAATGAGGCAAAGACGATCGGCGAGCATTATCGGCAAGGCGTTCCGGTCATCATGAATGTGACGGATATGACGGATGCAGATGCCAAGCGTCTCGTTGATTTTGGTGCCGGTTTAGCTTTCGGCCTCCATGGATCCATCGAGCGGGTCACTCAAAAAGTTTTCTTGATCTCTCCGGCAAATGTCAGCGTCTCGCTCGAAGAGAAGAGTGCAGCCGCCGAGGCATCCTTCTTCAATCAATCCTAAGTCGAGGGCTTCGTGCTCTTCGTCCTAGGCTTCGTTGATCTCGTCCTTCAATTATTCCTTTACTTTCTATTAGCGCGACTCATCCTTGAGTACGTACGCATGTTTGCTCGGTCGTGGAGACCTAAGGGACCGATCCTGATTCTGGTCACCGGCGTGTACGTGGTGACCGACAAGCCTCTCAACCTGCTCCGACGCCGAATACCCCCGCTACGCATGGGCGGCATCAGCCTTGATTTGTCGTTCTTGGTGCTTTTCGTCATTGTGAGCGTTCTCAGATCAGGCGTACGAATCCTCGCCCTGCTCTGATTGGCGCATTTCACCTAGGTGCTTTGGTCACCGAAAAGCGCATTCCGATATCTTCATTGTGATGGGCGTGTTCACCTTCGTTACGGTTCAATTCAAGAGCGAGCACCTCATTCATAATTTCGCCACCATGTTTCTCGATAACCTCATCGAGGAGAGTCTCGCCGGACCAATTCACCAAAATACGGTCGCTTACGTCGAACCCAGAACTCTTTCGAGCGTCTTGAATACTGCGCACAATCTCTCGCATGATTCCAGCGGCGCGTAATTCAGGAGTAAGTGTGAGGTCGAGCGCGACGCTCTCCCCGGAATCAGAGGCGTAGGTCCAGCCAGAACGTGGAGTTTCGGTAATGACAACGTCTTCTAAGAAAATCTCTCGGTCACCCACGAGCGTCTTGCCATTCTTTCGAAGAATTTCGACCAAGGTTGTGGCGTCGAGGGCTGCGACCTCCGCAGCAACGGTGGCAGTCTCCTTTCCGAATCGCGTACCCAAGGTTCGGAAATTGGGTTTGAGAGAGAGGTCCACGACATCAACTTCCGAAATATCGTCAAGGTGGAGCACATTGAGTTCTTCAGCAATCTCGTTACGGAGTTCCTCGCTCAGCGCCTTCCATCCCGGAGCGGAGATCAGGGCGAGACCTAACGGTTGTCGAATTTTGATATTGGACTCAGCCCGAGCAGCTCTACCGAGTTCTACTAAGCGGCGCACTTGGCCTACCTGACCAATCAAACGTTGATCGATAAGTTCTGGGCTCACCTTAGGAAAGTCAGCGAGGTGGACAGAGAGGGACGCCGTCGCATCGGCTGGTCGTATGAGCTCTTGCCACACGTGTTCCGTAATGAAGGGAACCAGGGGAGCCATCACGAGAGTCAAATCGCGCAGGCACTCAAAGAGAGTTGCCAGTGCTGCCGGGTCACCATCCCAAAAACGGCGACGTGAACGACGTACATACCAGTTAGAAAGGTTGTCGATAAAAGTTGCGATGGCTCTACCCGCGCCTTGTGAATCGAAACCACTTAACGATGTATCAACCGTCTGGATCATTGAATTGAGTTCAGAGATAATCCAATGATCAAGAGTAGAGCGCTCTTCGAGTGGGACCGTCTCGGTGGCATCGAAATTGGAGGTGCGAGCGTAGAGAGTGAGAAAGGCGACCGTGTTCCAATATGTCAACAGAGTTTTTCGAATCACTTCGGTAATTGCCTCATGGCCGACGCGACGTGATTGCCAAGGTGAACCTGCGGCCAACATAAACCATCGAACGGCATCCGCTCCATGTTCATCCATGAGTGAGATTGGTTCTAAGACGTTCCCAAGATGTTTACTCATCTTCCGACCATCTTTATCAAGAATATGACCGAGGCAGAGCACTGTCTTATAGGAACTCTCATCGAAGACCAGTGTTCCAATTGCCATAAGTGTGTAAAACCATCCTCGAGTTTGGTCGATGGCTTCACAGATGAAGTCAGCCGGATAGGCAGCATTAAATTTTTCAACGCTACCTTCCTTATGCGGGTAGCCCCATTGCGCGAAGGGCATGGCTCCCGAGTCATACCAGCAGTCGATTACCTCGGGCACTCGATTCATGACTCCAGCGCACTGTTCGCAAGGGAAAGTTACGTCGTCGACGAAGGGGCGATGGGGATCTAAAGACGAGAGATTTTGGCCGGTGCGACGGCCAAGTTCTGCCAAAGAGCCGAAACACTCCATATGGCCCTCTTCACAACGCCAGATAGGAAGAGGCGTTCCCCAATAACGATTTCTCGAAACCGCCCAATCGATGTTGTTGTTGAGCCAATCGCCATAGCGGCCGCTACGTATCGTTTCGGGATGCCAGTCCGTCTTGTTGTTCTCTGAAATGAGTGCATCTTTGATCGCTGTAGTGCGAATGTACCAAGACGGTTGTGCGTAATACATCAAAGGGGTGTGACATCTCCAGCAATGCGGATATGAATGCTCGTATTGCTGCTGACGGAAGAGCAGCCCTCGTGATTTGAGGTCTTTCACCAAAGCTTTGTCTGCGGTTTTAAAGAATTCTCCACCCACCAGAGGAATCTCAGCTTCAAAGGTACCGTCGGCTCTGACGGGGTTGACCACAGGTAATCCGTAAGAGCGGCAGACCGCTAAGTCGTCTGCGCCAAAGGCGGGGGATTGGTGCACAAGACCAGTGCCGTCTTCTGTTGTGACGTACTCGGCTAGAACGACATAGTGAGCATCTGGTATCTCCACCCAATCAAAAGGACGTGAATATTTAGTGTGTTCAAGCGCAGCGCCCTCTACAGATTCAAGTATTGTGACGCCTTCGCCCAGGACAGAAAGTAGTGGCTCAGCCACGATGAATTTCTCGCCAGACTCATCCGATGCGACCACATACGTGACCTGAGGATGTACGGCGATGGCAGTGTTGCTTACCAATGTCCAGGGAGTAGTCGTCCACACTAAGAGCGATATGCCTTCGTACTTGCCTTCGGTGATCGGGAAACGTACAAAGACCGATGGATCCGTGATCGTTTCGTACCCTTGTGCCAATTCGTGGTCGGAGAGGCCGGTTCCGCAGCGTGGACAATAAGGCGCTACACGGTGGTCCTGTACGAGCAAACCTTTCTTCCAGATTTGTTGCAGAGACCACCAGACGCTCTCTACATATTCCGGAGACATCGTCCAATAAGCGGTGTCGAAATCTACCCAGAATCCCATGCGAGTGGTCATCTCTTCGAAGGCGCCCACATGTCGTTGTACGGATGCGCGACACTTATCGTTAAATGAGGCTACTCCGTACTTTTCAATGTCACCTTTTCCGGTAAAACCAAGTTCCTTTTCCACTGCAAGTTCTACTGGTAAGCCATGACAATCCCACCCTGCTTTGCGAATGACGTGGCGGCCTTTCATGGTGTGAAACCGTGGGAAGACGTCTTTGAAGACGCGCGCTTCAACGTGGTGCGTTCCAGGCATACCGTTTGCGGTGGGTGGGCCTTCGTAGAAGGTCCAAGTATCGGCGCCTTCACGTTCACTTACTGAACGGGCAAAGACACTTTCGCGATCCCAGAAGGCGAGCACGCTTCGATCAATCTCGGCTAAGTTAATGTGCGTGGGGAGTGACTTCCACTCTGAAGTCACCTGTGACTTCAAGTGGGGCGATGAGTTCTTCTCATCTGCGCTGCCTGTCATCTGTACTCCTCTGGCTAGTCGAACTCCATGAGCTCGATATATCTGAGTTCGATATATCAACAGAGGGACGACTTTCGCCGCGGTACCACCCACCTTGCGCCTTGCGACGCCACTCTTCTGTCGTATCTCGCACTCAGGGGGTGATTTTCACGAGCACGTGAAGTTCGGGCTTACACCGTCCCCGAATCGCTCTTCTTCGTGTGCACGCTACTCGTCCCCATCACCGTGGAGGTAGACGGTGAAGAGTTTACCGGTCGTAGGATCCTCATGTGAGCGAAGCAGAGTCGATCCGGCTGGCTATCCGGGTGAAACCAGGGGCATCCAGAACTACCGTCGGTGGCCTCGTGGGGGAGGAACTCGCAGTAGCCATCACCGCCCAAGCCCATGATGGTGCGGCAAATAAGGCGGCGATCGCTGCAGTAGCGAAGGCCTTGGGGGTGGGTAAATCCCGCGTAGCGATCGTGAAAGGGGCGACTTTTCGTTCGAAAGTGGTGG
>RGER01000440.1 GCA_009917815.1 Actinomycetota bacterium | reverse complement strand
GCGCGCAAATGTATGGAAACATATTCGGAGGGTATCTCGCATGTATGGACTTTGTCCTTATACGCCTCTAAGACAGCAGGCTTCAAACGAAGGCGTCCAAGAACATCGAGCGCATTGTCGCCACCACCGCCCCCACCTGAGGCGTATACCAATACTGTGTCTGTAGGATACGAGCGAGACAAATCAAACCGAAGTGCCGTACCATTCTTATCTAGCCATCCACGCTCATTGCTAAAATGATGCGAGAATCGCATGGGAATGTGTTTCAACGTGGTGATAGCCGCAGGCTCAATAGGGTTATGCGATAACTCTTGCGCCTTGTCTTTGAAGTTCGTGAAGACGGGCACCGGATACTCTAAAAAATCGAACACCGTGTCAATATTCGCCGCCGCGTATGTGGTGAACTCTATGATAATAGAGCGCCGATGTTTGATAGCGTATTCTGTACATATAGCCAGTTGCGCCAAGTTATCGTTTAATCCGCCGCGAGCTGCTAGGTATATATAACCTCGCCGTGGATGTTTTCTCGTCGTATGTTTTATACGACTACTGCGCCTCGTCTGCGCCATCTATATAAACCGCCTATTTGCGGAAGAGCTTGAATGTTCCCTTCTTCGCCTTGTAGCCGGCCTTCCGTAGACGCGCCAGCGCCTTCTTCCCAGCCGCGTGCTTCTTCCGGGATACAATGCGCCCCTTCTTCGTCTTCATCAAGTCCTTGCGGGTGAGCCCACCACTCGTGTGCTTCGCCTTTCCGTGATATACCTGCGCCTTGGAGCCAACAGCCGGCATCTTTCCGCCCGCCTGCGCCTGCGCATTGTTACGCGCAGAGTTGTTCGTAGAAGAAGGGGGGCCGTATTCGTCCATACTATACTAAGGCACTAGATTTTAAAAGGGTAGTCTAGGAACTTCTCCTCGAAGTATCTCCGCCTGTAACTCCTCCATTTTCTTCGTGTCATATACACCGGCGAAATGAACGAGGAAATGCCCAGGCAACCAAAGGGGTTGTCCCGGAATACCCCGCAAATACGCATTGAATCGCCAGTGCTCTGCCGTAGTTTCCGTCTTAGCCAGGTCGGCGGG
>RGER01000439.1 GCA_009917815.1 Actinomycetota bacterium | reverse complement strand
GGTTTTAGCGGTGGTCCGGCGCTCTTCAGAAAGCGATGGGACTGTATCTTCCGTATTCGGGATAGTTTTGAAGCGCAGATGTTGGCTACTTATGTGGCGAATGCTCCGAAGCCGGTTCGCATTCTTTGGACGGGGTCAGGGCAGGATATTCCCCGAGCACTATGGCAACGCTGGTCAGGCAATGATGTCACACTCATAGGAGGCAGCGGCGGCGGCGATCTGTTTGGCTGTGAATGGGAAGTCATCTTCTTTCCCCTGCGCAATACTCGCCAGCTGACGGAGAAAATTCTGGGCATGCGAGGAAGTGGTATGAGGGCCCTCGTACCTGCCGTGGCTCCTCATTTGGATGAGATTGCCGAGAGTGGCGCTGCATTGGTCTGGTCAAATATTGACGAGAGCGATACACGAGGCGCCTTGTACTGGCACGACCCCAAGGAAGGAGCCAAGGCTGATATGGTGTCAAAGGATGAGGCGGTCGGAATGTTAGAGGACGTCATTCGTATTTTGAAATGAGGCGTGTTTTTCGTCGTGCTCGGCTAAGAGAAGCGCGTGAAACTTCCTCGCTTCTAGGCGCTCCTTGACGTATGTGAGAGGGTCTTTACCGAAGTAGGCGTGGCGCGTTAAGGTGTCATAAATACATTCTAGGACGGTCGGATTATATGTCGGAGGAGCCTTCTGGAGTCCCTTCCATCGGAGGCGCTTCTCCTCGTCCCACGCCCATGCTTCTTGACGATTGTGAAGAACAGGCAGAGGAGTATACTCACCATCCTCGTCGGGCTTCTGCAAGCGGTCTAAATACTTTTCCATTTTCTAAGTGTAGCGAGGAAACGTAGATAGATTTTACGGCGGATAAAATGTGCCAAAGGGAGTGTGTATAGGTATAGTTATACGGGGAGACTATACAATTTAGGATGAATATGTACATATTTAGATTGATTGTTGTTATGAAATGCTTTGTGTTATAGGAGTACTGTAGATCTGTGAAGAACCAGAGGGCTGCTAGGAGATGGTCTATGATACAAATTGGTGTGAGGTCGCTACCTTCATAATGCCATATGATGGAAGCAAGCGTGGAGAGGGT
>RGER01000438.1 GCA_009917815.1 Actinomycetota bacterium | reverse complement strand
GAATTTCTGCATCCCACTGAATTCCGAGCTGGTTGCGCAAAGAGACGACTGTTGGCCAGGCCTCCTCGCAGTGGTCACACTCAAGAAGGATCAGAATCTTCACCATCATCCGAGCCCTCCGTCTTTCTCGGCCTACCTCGTTTCTTCTGAGCTCTCTTCTCCGCATCGTCCAGCGCTTCCTTGGTGCGGTAAGAGGCTCCGTCGATTTTGATGATCTCTGATCTGTGTACTAGTCTGTCCACAAGAGTGACTACACAGGCTGCGTTCGGGAAGATTTCGCCCCACTCCTTGAATGGCTTGTTCGTCGTGATGATGGTCGATGATTTCAGGTAGCGCGCGTTAATCACTTCGTAAAGCAAGTCGGCATAGCGATTGTCGTAGCTCAGGTAGCCGAGTTCATCAATCGCCAGTAAGTCCGGACTGGTGTACTTCTGTAGGCATCTTCGTCGAGCGGTGGCACCATCCTGGGCTGACAGGTCAGACAACATTTGACTGGCCGAGACAAACTTGGTTTTGTATCCGGCAAGCAGAGCTGTGTGGATCAGATTCTTCGACAACATCGACTTGCCCAGACCGTTGGCACCGAGAAAGATGATATTGACCGCCCTCTTCATGAATTCTAAAGTGAACAATTCTTCTACAAGCTCTCGATCAATTACCTTCGGCCATCCCCAATCAAAGTCAGACACTGGCTTCATCTCGTGTATCTGAGACTCTCTCAACCGCCGCTCCAAGCTTCGCCGATTCTTTTCCGCAGCCTCAGCCTCCAACAGTTTTTTGACCCACGGCTGATTGGCATACTCATCCCATCTGGCAGCCATGGCCTTGAAGCCCAGCTTGCTTGCCTGTTCTTTTAAATCGGTGGTCATTGTTCCTCCTTGGAAAGATTGTCGTAAGTAGCCAGCGAATGCGGCAAAACAACTAGATCAGTAACTCTTTTGTCGTCTGGCAAATCAATTGCAATTGGCGATAAAAGTCCCTTTTGCCGCCGCCTGCGTTCCAGGACATTTGCTACATCAGCACAGTGGCAGGCACCAGACTTCACAACTTCTTTAATCGACTCCTCCACTTCGTCCGAGCC
>RGER01000437.1 GCA_009917815.1 Actinomycetota bacterium | reverse complement strand
GACATGGCTAGATCTTCGAATCTCAATGAAGACGGACGAGCGTCAGGTGATGAGGACGTATCTATTCCGGACGAGGCATATCTCACCACGTCGGATTCTGAGGATAACGAGTCCTATGGGGAGCGCTCCTCGGAGGCCAGGGCATATGCCCAAGCCCAGGAGCCTGAAGATGACGGAAGCGATCTCTTTGCCCAACTTGTAGCCGAAGGTGAATCTTTATCGAAAGGTAATGCATCTGCTGCAAGCGATGCGGTCAGCACTTCGGCAGCGGGCTCCTCTGCATCCACCGACGCCACCGCTGATCCAAAGGTATCTGCCACCGCTGGCACCGCGACTAGCTCAAACGAAGAGAAGTCAAGTGTTGGCAGTGACTCCGACAGTTCAGACTCTTCTGAAAGTGGAGATGAATCGGAAGGTGACGCCCCTGAGGATGGTGCGAGTGCTGATGGGGGCGTTTCAGAACAAGATGATGTAGTCGAAGATGACTCAGCGATTGCCGAAGATAGTGGCGATTGGACAGATGACGCCTCCAGCGAAGACTTTGTTGATTTCAGTACCTCAGATGATGAGGATCAGGAATAACCCTTACTTCGAAAAGTAGTGACTTAAATTTCTCAGAGATGGGTGTGATTTGAATGGCTCGCACAACTAGGACAAGTTCAACTAGGACAAGTTCAACTAGGACAAGTTCAAGTGCTGGGAGGGCCAGCACGGCCAAGCACGCAACTGCCGTGCAACGCTCTCAGTCTTCTGCTCCCAGGCCAACGAGCGCCACACAGCAGAGCGCTGCGCATCCACCTAAGCCAACTCCAGCCGAGATCGCGGTTCAACGGCCAGCACCTGGGCTCAATTCAGCCAAAGATGCCAATCCAAATCGGATGAACCCAGCTGTAGTTAATAAGCCAGTCGAAGCGAAGCAAGTAAATACTGAGCCGCGCGTACAACAGACCATCAAGCACGATGCATTTGATGCAAAGTTTGCTGCAGCAGCTGCATCTGCAAATGTTCCGGGCCATGTTGATCCGCAGACTGGTCAATTCATTCCTGATGCGCCCGGTATGCAACCCGGTATGCAACCCGG
>RGER01000436.1 GCA_009917815.1 Actinomycetota bacterium | reverse complement strand
GTGAGGCGGCCGCTGAAGGAGTATAGAATCCACTGTATTTTCCTGAGAGATGGATGAACTGCCAGCCTTCGCTCAGTAGATGCTGGTAGGTAGTATTGAGTACAAAGTATTTCTTGTCCACTTTCAAGAGCGCCATCACGCCATTGCTGATGGTGACAAAGAGGGACAAATTCCAGACTAGCCAGTACATCTGAGAACTCATCGTTGTATTGGACGAGTTCACATTTCCTGCTGTGTACTGTACTGATAGGAGCGCGGGCACAATGAGAGAGCCGACAGTGATCACAATGCGCAAGGTGTTAAAGGAAACGGAGTAGCGAGTCACGCGCCCCGAGTATTCGTCAATGAGAGACAAGTATCGGGAGGAGACCGTGCGTTTCTGCTCTTCCGTGAGCGTGGTCACTTGTATTGCGTCCCGAAGAAGACCGATTTGTTTATTTTCTTTGGTACACGACGACAGTGTCCCACAAGACATTCTACGTTGTCCCGCCACTTAAAAATTGAAATGGCACCCCCACCAATCAAGATAACCCCCTTTTACACAGTTATAGAATGGACACCACCGTAGCAGTATACTCGAAGGTCTTCATGGAAGAGGATTGTAGTACTTGGTCTGCTCGTCCGAGTGAGCGCATCATGGAAATGCTACACAGTCGTGCGGACGGTTCGGCGCGATGGATTGCGGTTATTGGGGGCGTCAATGTAGCTCTGGGTGATCCGGTGGCGGGATGGGTGAAGAAGATGTACGTGCCTCATTGGATTCTGGAGTCGTGTGGGCTGGAAGGAACGGGCGAGGAGGTGGAGATTCGCTTTGAGAGGTGCGAGAGCTTCTTGAAAGCCGAGAAGCTTGGCTTTCAAGTGCTGGGAGATATTCCGGCCGATGTGGATTTGAAGGATTTGTTGGAGGAGCCGTTGTCTCAGCTGGGAGTGATCCATAAGGGTCAGATGATTCCTGCTCCGGCGTTTGAGGGTGTTCATCTTCTGCTACGGACATGCGAGCCTGACGGTCCGCCAGTGTTCTTGGACGGGGCGGAAATATCTTTGGAGATTGAACAGGATACCCTGTCCACACCACCGATCC
>RGER01000435.1 GCA_009917815.1 Actinomycetota bacterium | reverse complement strand
CATTAAATGGGAAGCATTCACGCGTGGCATCGTGCACTTTGTTTCGGATGAGGGCGATTATTTCACTCCGGTCAACGGCTCCTCACTCCAACTTGCGGATCTCACACCGGGGCGCACGTGGCAAGTGACTCTCTACGCTGATGATTTCACCTTCTCGAAATCCTTCAAGGTGGTCGTTGCGCCACTCACACCCACAACTTTTGCGACAAAGAGCCCTACTTCTCTTGGCGGTGCGTACACCCTGAGTTGGAAGGGCGCCTCGTTCTCAACTGCCTATCGTGTGACCTATAGTTCACCTTCGATAAAGAGCACGACGCTGCAAGTTTCCTCTCCTGAAGCGCTCATCTTCTTTAAGGTCGGAGAGCAAACCAATATTTCGGTAGTAGCAGTAGGCCAAGGTGGCGTGGAGTCCAAGTCTGCCAAACTCGTTGCAACGCTCTCTAACAGTGGACCGGCCCTTTCGCTCCCTATCGACGTGAAGAGCAAGGTGGTATTGGGTACATCGGTAGAGACGCTGAAGAACTTTGTAAATAAGTTATCGAAGAAGTCCACCATCACTTTGACTGGTTTCTCGGCGGGGGCAAAGCCCTCTGCCCTTGAGGCAAAAATGATCAACGCCCGCCTCCAGTCAGCGACTTCCCTCATTCAGGGGACGCGCAAAGACCTCATCGTAAAGACACAGATCAAATCGAGTCCGGATAAGTCTGCAAAGGGGGGCGCACTCATTCTGATTGAATATAAGAGCGCCATCCCGAACCTCTCGTTGAGCGCGGGGTAAGTTAAAGTGAGTTCACACGCGCTCGCAGAGGAGGTCGAAGAGATGGGGATGAAAATTCTCGTTCTTGAAGATGATCCCTTCACGCGTTCCACCCTCACTGGCGCCCTCGAGCACGAGGGTGTCGAAGTAGGTCTCTCCACGGGTAGCGCGCGGGAGGCGCTGGAGTTTGCTAAGAAGCACGCAATTGACGCTGCTCTCCTTGATCTCGACCTCGGGGCAGGCCCCACTGGTATCGATGTGGCACATGCCCTCCGTCGCCACCTCCCTCATCTCGGTCTGGTACTCCTCTCTTCATTTGCCGAT
>RGER01000434.1 GCA_009917815.1 Actinomycetota bacterium | reverse complement strand
AACCGTCACTCTGTCGGCGAATTTCCTGTCGACTACTATTAACGGAACGCTGGTTTTCTCAGCGGCCCTAAAGACGCTGAACGCAGCCAACACGCTCATGGTGGCAGGCGACACGCTTCGCGTTAAAAAGAGCGCTGACCCAATTAATACCGGCCTCACCTCTACCTGGACTCACGGCAGCAACTCACTCACGCTTTCGTCGTCTCCTACGATGCTGGTGGATGACTGCGGTAGTGCTTACACTTTTGCCCAGGAATGGACTTCAACCTGGACCAGCACATCATGGAGCACGTTTCACTCCGACGGTTATAACAGTAGCTGGAATACAAACATTGAGAGCGTATCCGGCCTAACTGGCGGTAAGCGCCTTCGCATGCAGTGGTACTGGGGCTACGGAGGCGGCACACTATCGAGCACCGTTATTACAAATTACGCGGCCCAAAAGGCGGCGATGGACGGAAATCATGTTGTGTACTACAGGACCCTGCTGCAAACCCTCGATCTAAGCAATTACACGAGGATCTCTGCATGGATGTCGGTCACTAACTCCTACCCATCCTACTTTGGTACGGTCAAGCTAAGGCTATGTTCAGACGCCTACGGACAGACCCCTGTAGCTACATTCACGATACCAAACAAGTCTACCTGGCTTCCCACTGTTCTCACGAACATGGTTAACGGCGTTGAAACTCCGATCGGTAGTGGTATTAATTCTATTTCTATTGCCGTTGAAGGTATCAGCCTACCGGCCTCGAGAAGCACGCTTGGAAATAACCCACAGCTGGCTTTCTACATGGACAACATGATTGCGTGCTTGCCCGCCTCAAACGCTTCGGCGTGGAAGCCTTGTCGTTTGAAGCCATGAATGATGTGGTCATCAAATCGGCGGATTCCGGGCGGACCCTTTCCTTCAATTTGAGCATCGACCGTCAACCGGTTGCGCAATACCGGGCGGATGGCATTATCATTTCGACGCCCACCGGGTCCACAGCATATTCGCTGGCGGCGGGCGGGCCGATCATCTACCCCACGCTGAAAGCTATGACCATTACGCCCATCTGTCCCCACACCCTGACATTCC
>RGER01000433.1 GCA_009917815.1 Actinomycetota bacterium | reverse complement strand
CCAAAAACGGCGGCTGCTCGCATCGTAATCTCTGCCCCTGCTCAACAAATCTTCGATCTGATCGCAGATCCGCGCTGCCATTCGCTCTTTGATGGTTCGGGCGCGCTGCAGGGGAGTATCTCAGGTCCCGTCCGCCTTCATCTTGGTGCAAAGTTTGCGATGGCGATGAAGATTAAGGTTCCATATCGCATCACAAATAAAGTTTTAGCTTTTGAAGAGGCTCGAAAAATCACCTGGTGCCATTTAATGAAATGGACTTGGAGCTACGAGTTGGTGGATCTAGGAAATGGCCAAACTCAAGTCACCGAGATCTTTGATGCCCACGACATACCTTGGTTTGCAGATAAGTGGCTCGATATGACCGGCGCATTGGCGCACAACCCCAAGTTTATGGCAAAGAGTTTGGTGCGCTTAAAGGCGATCTGCGAAAGTAATTAGTGGTGTTCGATCTCTTTGAGATCTTCGGCAGTCGCTTTTGGAACAGCTATGGCATGCGCTTTGCTCATACGTGCACGTAGTTTGTTCTTGAGCGCCTTAGGACGTCGTACGCCGCTGGCATCGTGCTCTTCGAGAGCAAGCGCTGGCTGTTGCTCATGTTGGGTAAGCAGCCACGCCTTTTCCGCTGAGATTGGCTCATGAACTTCAACGAATTCTCCGTGAGGCATCATTACCAAACGGCCCGTTTCGCGACCGTGCAGAACAAGTTCGCGATCAGCGCGCTGCAGCGATAGGCAAAGGCGCTTGGTGATTACGAAAGCTAGTGGAGGTAGCACGAAGATAGAAATTCGTGAGAACCACATGATCTGGTTGATCGTTAAATGGAAAGTAGTTGCGATGATGTCGTTACCGCCGTTGATAAGTGCAACCAACATGAAGGTAAGTGACATTACGCCAAGTGCGGTGCGGTTTGGCGCGTTACGTGGGCGATCAAGGAGATGATGTTCGCGCTTATCGCCAGTTATCCAGCTTTCAATAAATGGATAGAGCGCCATTCCAGTAAAGAGGATTCCGGGAACGATCAAACCTGGAATCAAAATGTTCCAAGAGATGGTGTGTCCGAAGGCGTGGGTCTCAAGTGGGG